>NZ_JBSFVR010000008.1:0-59686 GCF_053592415.1 Streptomyces sp. NPDC002690
TTGATAGGCCAGATGTGGAAGCCCGGTAACGGGTGGAGCTGACTGGTACTAATAGGCCGAGGGCTTGTCCTCAGTTGCTCGCGTCCACTGTGTTGGTTCTGAAATAACAACCGCCGTGTTTTCATCCGGTTGGTTAATTTCATAGTGTTTCGGTGGTCATTGCGTTAGGGAAACGCCCGGTTACATTCCGAACCCGGAAGCTAAGCCTTTCAGCGCCGATGGTACTGCAGGGGGGACCCTGTGGGAGAGTAGGACGCCGCCGAACAATTTTTCCGGGAGACCCCCGTGCCTTTGGGCACGGGGGTTTTCTGCGTTTACGGACAATTGCGTGAAGTTCGCCGTCCCGGTTCTTGGGATTCCTGCGACACCATGCCGGAATCCGATTGACCGGTCTGCCGGCACGCGGGCAGCATGACCGAATGAATACCGATCATGTGATGCGGCGTGTGCGCACCGAGGAGTGGCCGTCGGTCAAGGAACTGCGGCTGCTGGCCCTCCAGGACCCGGCGGCACCGGTGGCGTTCCTGGAGACTTACGAGAGCGCTGCCGGGCAGCCCGACTCGTTCTGGCAGCAGCGGACCGCCGGCGGGGCCGAGGGCAGTGACGTGGCCCAGTTCGTCGCAGAGGCGGCCGACGGGCGCTGGATGGGTTCGGTCACGGTTCTCGTCGAGCGTCCCGATCGGGAGGACGTCTTCGGGGGAAAGGCGGAGGCCACTCAGGGGCACCTGGTCGGGGTCTTCGTGCGTCCGGAGGTCCGGGGTTCCGGGCTGACCGACGCGCTCTTCCGGGCCGCCGAGGAATGGGCGTTCGGGCTCGACGATCCGTACCTCGTACGCCTGCGGCTCTTCGTCCACGAGAACAACCCGCGTGCCGCCGCGTTCTACCGGCGGTACGGATTCGTACCCACCGGCAACACCGTGCCGGTACCGGGGGTTCCGGGTGAGGACGAGCTGGAGTACGTACGCGAGCGCGGCTGAGCGGGAGTGCCCGAGGTGGGGCTGCGGGCTACACGGCCGGCGGCGTCAGCGGGGTACGCCAGCGGGCACGGGCCTGTTCGGGGGAGCGGAGCAGTGCCAGCGTGTGAATGCCCTGGCGCTCGCCGGTCGCCAGCAGCTCGGGCAGGCAGGGCAGCGGGGCGACGGCGGCGATGTCGTCGAGGACCAGCGTGATTGGTGGGTCGAGCCGACCGTCGGTTGACCGTGCGGCCATGCGGCGGCCGTGCTCGACCACGTGCGAGGCGAGCGCGGTGAGCAGAGGCATCGCGCCCGGCTGGTGGCGAGGATCCTCGACGGACTCGCCGACCACATACAGGGTTCCCCCTTCGAGGGCGAAGGAACCCAACGCGGCCGTATCGGATCGATGAGGTGTGCAGGCCTCGCGGACATGGACCGTGGCCAGTGCGCTCAGCGCCCGTGCCGTCAGTTCCTGGGCTGCCCGGCGACGTTCGGGGTGGGCCGTGAGGGCGGACTCCAGCAGGCCGGCGATCCCGGAGGCCGCCTTCGGGTGGGTGCGGAGGAGCCGTACTCCCTCCTGGGCGCCGCCCCCCATCGCCCAGCGGTGGACCTGGCGGAACGGGCGGCCGTCGACGGCCGCGGCGTGCAGCCAGCACTGGAGCAGGGTCTGCGCGGTGTCGGCGGTGGCCTCGTCGATGCGGGCCTGTGGACGTACCGGCGCGAGGAGGGCGGCGGCCCGGGAGGCCGCCACCTCGGGCTGTTCGCAGCCGGCGGTCGGCGACCAGTGGAGCCGGGCCGGGGTGTCGCAGAGGTGCCCCGGGTCGTGGACGAGGACGGGCCCGAGCTTGGCACGGGCGTCCTTCGTCTCCGCCCAGACCGTGGGGTCCGAGGTGACCACCAGGACGGGGCCGGGGGCGTCCAGCACGGCCTGGACGGCGGTGGGCCGTCGCTCGGCGGCGGTCGCGTAGAGGAGAACGGGCGTACCAGGGGGCCTGGGGGCGGGTACGAGCGGCTCGGATTCCTCCGCGGCCGGAAGTGGGCCCGGAGTCGGCACGAGACCCGGTTCGAATCCCGGTACGGGAGCGGCGGCCGGGGGGTTCGGCGGGGGTTTCCGGAAGGGCACCGCGGCCATGGGCGGGGCTGCCGGGTGTTCCTGGCGGGGGTCCCCGTCCTCCTGGCGCGGCTGCCGTACCTGGCGTTCCTGCTGGGCCTGGCGCTCTTGGCGCTCTTGGCGTTCCTCGCGGGCGCGACGGCGTACCGCGCGGCCTCGCGTGACAGCGCCGAGGACGAACACACCGAGGACCACCAGTACCAGCAGTTCGCTGATGAGCAGGCCCCAGAAGAGGCCGTAGCCGGAGAGTTCGCCGGGCGGGGTGCTCGGCCAAGCGCCGGCGAGGTCCTTGGGCGAGCCCGCGAGCAGGCGCAGGGCCGAGGGGGTCCGTGACAGGGACACACCGTCGGGCCATGCCCCATGGGCGAACAGGCCGGCGAGTCCGGTGGCCGTCCACATCAGGACCGTCACCCCGAGGAGGAAGGCGAGTCCGCCGATCAGCAGTCCGTCCGGGACGCCGCCGCCCCTTTCCTCGCGGCGGGCCGGAGGGTGCCCGGGGTCGGAGCCCGTCGAGGTGCGCGTCACCTCAGGCCACCGTGGACTCGGACGACTCGTCGAGCCTCTGTTGGCGCTCGATGCGGGCCGCCCGCTGTTCCGTCTCCCGCTCCGCTTCGCGCGCGTACTCGGGAAGCAGGTCGTCCAGGTCGTCCGCCGGGTTCGCGGACGACTCCGTCATCGCGCGGTCGGTGAAGACGAGAGGGCGCTCGGCCTCCGTGATCAGGTGCTTCACGACCTGGACGTTGCCGTTGACGTCCCACACCGCGATGCCAGGCGTCAGGGTGGGGATGATCTCGACCGCCCAGCGCGGCAACCCGATGACCCGGCCCGTCGCCCGGGCCTCGTCGGCTTTCTGGGCGTAGATCGTCCGGGTGGAGGCCATCTTGAGGATCGCTGCGGCCTCGCGCGCCGCGGCGCCGTCCACGACGTCGCTGAGGTGGTGCACGACGGCGACGAACGAGAGCCCGAGCCGGCGGCCGAACTTCAGCAGCCGCTGGAAGAGCTGGGCGACGAACGGGGAGTTGATGATGTGCCAGGCCTCCTCGACCAGGAAGATGCGTTTCTTCCGGTCCGGCCTGATCCAGGTGTGCTCCAGCCAGACGCCGACGATCGCCATCAGGATCGGCATGGCGATCGAGTTGCGGTCGATGTGCGAGAGGTCGAAGACGATCAGCGGCGAGTCCAGGTCGATGCCGTCGGTCGTCGGGCCGTCGAACATGCCGCGCAGGTCACCGTCGACCAGGCGGTCCAGCACCAGGGCGACGTCGAGACCCCAGGCCCGTACGTCGTCTATGTCGACGTTCATCGCCTCGGCGGACTCGGGCTCCGGGTGACGCAACTGCTCGACGATGTCCATCAGGACAGGCTGGCGTTGCGTGATCGTCAGATTGACGTACGCGTGGGCGACCTTCAGCGCGAAGCCGGAACGCTCGTCGAGGCCGTGGCCCATGGCCACCTCGATGATCGTTCGGAGCAGGGCGAGCTGGCCGGTCGTCGTGATCGCGGGGTCGAGCGGGTTGAGCCGGATACCGCCGTTCAGGGCGGCGGTGGGGTCGAGCCGGATGGGGGTGATCCCCAGCTCCTCGGCGATGAGGTTCCACTCGCCGTGCCCGTCCTCGCCCTGGGCGTCGAGCACCACGACCTGGCGGTCGCGGAAGCGGAGCTGGCGGAGCACGTACGTCTTCTCCAGCGCGGACTTGCCGTTGCCGGACTCGCCGAGCACCAGCCAGTGCGGTGCGGGCAGCTGCTGCCCGTACAGCTGGAACGGGTCGTAGATGTAGCCCTTGCCGGAGTACACCTCGCGCCCGATGATCACCCCGGAGTCGCCGAGACCGGGCGCGGCGGTGGGAAGGTAGACGGCCTGTGCCTGGCCCGTGGAGGTACGCACGGGCAGGCGGGTCGTCTCCACCTTGCCGAAGAGGAACGCGGTGAAGGCTTCCGACAATGCGGACAGTGGGTCTCGCACGAGTGGCTGCCCTCTCTCTCGACTGCTTCCGGTCGCCCGGAGGTGGGGGTGGTGCTGTGGTGCGGGGTGCTGCCCGGAGGTGGCCGGGCAGCAGGGCGGGGACCGCGCGCGTCAGCGGCGGATGCCGGTCGCGAACGGCAGGGTGTTCACGAAGGCGCGGTGGTGTTCGCGGTCGCACCACTCCAGCTTCAGGTACGACTTGCCGGCCGACGCCCGGATCGTCCGCTTGTCGCGGGCGAGCGCCTCGGGGGAACGCGAGGAGACGGTGATGTACCCCACCAGGTTCACCCCCGCCGCACCGCTCGCGAGATCCTCGCCGCGCTGGTCGAGACGGCCGTGGGCGGCGATGTCGCGGGGGTCGACGGTGCGGTTCATCTTGGCCTGGCGGCTGGCCTCGGCGTCGTCGTTGGTCTTCTCGGTCAGCATCCGCTCGATGGCGACCTCGGTGGGTTCGAGATCCATCGTGACGGCGACCGTACGGATGACGTCGGGGGTGTGGACGAGCAGCGGGGCCAGGAAGTTGACGCCCACCGGCGTCATCGGCCACTCCTTCACCCAGGCCGTGGCGTGGCACCAGGGGGCGCGGGTGGTCGACTCCCGGGTCTTGGCCTGGAGGTACGTCGGCTCCATCGCGTCCAGCTCGGCCGGCCAGGCATTCCGCTTGGTCATCGCCTGGATGTGGTCGATCGGGTGGTCGGGGTCGTACATCGAGTGCACCAGCGAGGCGAGCCGGCTCTGCCCGAGCGGCTGACGCACCCGGATGTCGGCCTCGGCGAGGCGGGCGCAGATGTCGGTGAGTTCGCGGGCCATCACGACGGCGAGACCGGCGTCGCGGTCCAGCTTGCGGCCACCCTGCGGGCGCGCCGCGCGGGCCATCGCGGCGGCTTCGGCACTGAGTTCGCGGCTGTGGTGCATGCAGGCGACGAGGTACGCGCGGTGCTGCTCGCTGGACGTCGAGACCATGGACTGCAGCTGGTCGTACGAGTCCTGGAGCCAGCGCGGCGCGTGGTTGTCGCCCCGCTGGGCGACGTCCTTCGCGTGCGCGTCGGGGTCGGCGGGGAGGGTACGGGCCAGCATCTGGATGCGGGTGACGAAGCCGTCGCCGTTGGCCACGTGCTTGAGCAGGGTGCCGAACCGGTCGACCAGCGCCTCCTGGTCCTCGCTGTCGCGCAGCCCGACGCCGGGGCCCTCGATCTCGATCGCGGCGGTCACCGTGCGGCGGTCGGCGTGCAGCAGCACCGCCATCTCGTCCGGCCCGAACGGGGCGGAGAGCCAGCTGATCCGCCCGATCCCGGGCGGCGGGCCGACCTCGACCTCGCGACCGTCACCCCGCACCCCGGCCTCCATCGCGGAGGAGCGGTAGGCGGTGCCGCGGCGCAGGGAGCGCTTGTAGCTGCGGTTGATCTCGAACCACTTGTAGAAGGTCCGGTGCTTGTACGGGACGTACACGACGGCCAGGGCCAGCATCGGGAACCCGGTGAGCAGCGCGATGCGCAGGGAGAGGACCGGTACGACGAGTCCGCTCATCATCCCGAGGAACGCGCCGACGATGATGAGGGCGATCTCGCCGGTCTCGCGGTTCTTGCCGACGATCGCGTTCGGCCGGGCCCGGCCGATGAGATACGTGCGGCGGGGCGTGATCGGGTGGGACTGGATCGTCACCGCCCTCCACCTCCTGTGCTCGGATTACCTGTGCTGCCGGAACCGCCCCGCGGGGAGCGGCTGCTGTGGGGGGTCCCGGAGGTGGGACCCGAACCGCTGCGGGGTGCGGGCGCGGCTCCTCCGCCGCCCCCGCCCCGGGACCCGTGCGCCGCGACACCGCCGCCGATGGGGTTGGCCGGGCGTCCGCCGCCGCCCCCGCCGCCTCCGCCGTTCTGGTCGTTGCGCCCGCTGTGCGTCTTGATGCCCTGGGAGACGAGAGCGGCGGGCGAACTGACCAGGGCGGCGGCCTGGGAGCCGTCGGTGGCCTGCTTGCGGTTGGTGCGCGCACCCTGGATCTCGTCGCCGAACCCGGGGACGAAGCGGTAGATCATCGCCGACGCGAAGATCGCGAGCAGGATGATCGAAAGCCCCGAGACGACGGCGGAGAGCGCGTCCGGGCCGTCGTCGGAGGAGAGTGCTCCCGCGAGGCCGAGGACGATCACGATCACCGGCTTGACCATGATCACCGCGATCATGATGCCCGCCCAGCGGCGTACGTGGCCCCACATGTTCTTGTCGACGAGCCCCGCGTACACCACCACGCCCAACAGCGCGCCGACGTAGAGCAGCGCCGCCCGGATGACCAGTTCCAGCCAGAGAATGCCCGCGGCGAGAAGGGACACCAGCGAGACGACGATCAGCATGATCGGCCCGCCGCCCATGCCGTCGCCCTTTTCGAGCGCCTCGGCGAACGAGCCGAAGAACACGTCGGACTGACCGCCGGTGGCGGACGAAATGACCTCGGTGACCCCGTCGGTGGCGGAGACGACGACGTAAAGGATGAGCGGAGTGAACGCGGAAGCCAGCACCGTGAGCCAGAGATACCCGACGGCCTCGGAGATCGCGGTGGTGAACGGGACTCCCCGGATCGCCCTCTTCGCCACGGCGAACAGCCAGAGGACCAGGGTCAGGATCGTGGAGGCGGCGAAGACGATCGCGTACTGCTTGCGGAAGGACTCGTTGGTGAAGTCGACGCTGGCGGTACCCTCGACGGCCTTGCTGAGCTGGCCGATGAGGTACGACGCGGCGTCGGCACAGCCGTGGGCCAGGGAGGTGAGGGGGTCCAGGGGGTCGTCGGTGGTGTCGGGGGGTGTGGTGCGGGTGCCGGCGTCGCCTTCGCAGTAGTCCTTGGCCGGGCCTCGGATCAGATCGCACGCATTGTTGCTGGCAGAAGGAGAAGGGCTAGGCGACGGCGCTGCACCAGCATGGGCGGCAAAGGCGAATACGCCGACCTGGACGGATCCAACGACAGTCGCCGCCGAGATCCGGCGGTACCTTCTATCGCGCATAGGTGAACCCTCCGAATTGCTTCACCGCATCTGCCATTTGATCAGCCGGTGAAGCCGCCTGGTCGCGTCCTACGGGTACAGGTCCGTCCTTTTGCGTGAAGTCGGTGACCTTCCAGTCGCCGTTGACCCACTCCAGTTCGTACGTGGTGGTGTACCAGCCTTCGGATACAGGGTTTTTGGAACCCTCTCCCGCAAGGCCGAATAGAGCCGAATACCAGACGGCGACGGTTGCTTGGTCTCCGCTGTACTTCGCGATCTTGGCTCCCACCGGATTGGATCGAGAGATGAAGGTCAAGGCGTCCGGGGGGGTGCCGTCGGGATTGAGTCCGATGCTGGAAAGGAATGCTGCGCCGGAGTAGGCCTCGTCGATGCGGGCCTGACGGGACGCAGCGACATCCGGGGCGTAGACGGCCTCAGTGATCTTGTGGCGACCGTCACTGGTGAACATTTGATCGGATCCGAGCACGACCGTGTAGTTCGCCGCCGCGCTCTGGGCCCCCTGCTCGTCATGGGCGAACCCCGAAGCGATGCCGCCGTTCGTACCCGTGACGGGGTCGGTGCCGGTGGGGGTGGTCGGGGCGGTGCCTCCGGCGGTGTTCGCGCGGCTGCTGCCGGGGACGGCCGGGTCCACGTTGTCACCCTTGTCGTTGCCGCCGAGGTTCGCGAACGCGATGGCGGCGACGAGTAGCACGACTACGCCGACTGCCATGACCAGCGAGCGGGTGTTGCGGGCGGGCCGGCGGCCGTGGGGCGTGCCGGGGTTGCCCTCGGGGAGGCGGGTGCGCGTCTGGCGGGTTCCGCCCAGCGTGCTGTACGCGTCGTCGCCCCGGCCGCCGGAATCCCTGCTTCCGTAGCCCTGCTCATCGTCGTAGCTCATGCCGCGTACGTCCCCTCAGCCGTGTGCGGTCCTCCGTCGTACGACGGTAGCTCTGCTGGGCGCCGCGCGGGTGCGGTGTGGTGACTCGACATGGGATGACTCGACCTCAGCCGGTGACGCGACGGGCGGATGATGGGGAGACGGGATGCGGCAGCGGGAGATTTCGCTGATCGCGCGTCAGACAGCCATGCCGTACACGATGGTGAACAGGGTGCCGAGGGATCCGATGATGAAGACGCCGGTCAGCCCGGCGACGATCAGCCCCTTGCCCTGTTCGGCGCTGAAGGTGTCGCGCAGGGCTGTCGCGCCGATGCGCTGCTTGGCCGCGCCCCAGATCGCGATACCGAGACAGAGCAGGATGGCTACCGCCATCACTACCTCGACCATGATGCGTGCTTCGTTGCCCAGCGTCCCGAACGGGCCCCAGTTCGGGGCGATTCCGCCGATGATGGTGGTGATGTCGCCCTTCTCAGCTGCCAGGATCATGTAAGTCACCGCCCCTGCTGTGTAGTTCGACGCCCGCGCCGTCCGGTGCGGGTCGTGTCTGCTTATCTTCGCTGATGAAACCCCGCCAGCACGACGCCTTCCCGGGTCTCTTTACCCGGATCTCGCACAAATGACCGGGGTGGCCGTCCTGAGCTGCGGTGTGGCCAGGGCGGCTGGACCACTGGCTGGTTACTCTGTGTATCACGCTCCGTGACGAGGAGCAATGACGAAGGTCATGGTTTCCGTCGCGATCGGAGCGTTCGTCGGGGCGCCCGTGTTCGCATGCGCTGTTCGAGAGCCGGGTGTGCGCCGTCGGCGCACACCCGACGTTCCGTCAAGCCGCCCGCGCCTATGGGCCCGTCGTTGCGAGGGCGTGCAGGAGGTCGCGCGTCGCCCGCACGTCAAGGGCGAACGTTTCGAGCCGGTCCAGCAACTGACGGTACGTCCGGAGCAGCGGCTCGGCGTCCAGCTGGGCCAGGCCGTGTGCCTGCTCCAGGTGCACGGTGTCCAGTTGTGCGACCGAACCCTGTACGTACGTGATCGGCTGCCCGGCCCCTGGGTGCCCCTCGGACGCGAAGGGGATGACACGGAGGGAGACGGTCTCCCGTTCGCTCATCGCCAAGAGGTGACGCAGCTGCGCGCCGGCGACCCGGGGGCCGCCCAGCCCCATACGCAGGGCGGCTTCGTGGACGATCACCCGGTACGGGGCCGCCTCGGTGCGGAAGACGACCTCCTGCCGTCTGATGCGGAAGGAGAGCCGCCGTTCGGCCTCGGGCGGCGACAGTTCGGGTACGCCCCGGGTGAGGACCTCGCGGGCGTGGTCCACGGTCTGGAGGAGGTCCGGGACGGTGCAGACGGTGGCTGCACGGAGGGCGGTGCCGTGGTGTTCGAGCTCGGCCAGGTCCAGCAGGTTGCCCGGAAGGTCGCCCCGGTACTCCTCCCACCAGCCGCCGCGGCGTTCGCCGGTCATCGCCGCCAGCGCCTCCACGAGTCCACGGTCGGTGCACGCGTAGTGGCGGGAGAGGGCGCGTACCCGGTCGGCGCTCACGCCGTACCGTCCCGCCTCGATGTTGCTGATGCGCGCCTGGTTGCCGCCGAGCAGGACCGCCGCCTCCGTGGCGGTGATCCCGGCGCGCTCGCGCAGTTTGCGCAGCTCCGCGCCCAGTCGTCGCCGACGCGCCGTCGGGGTCGAGTTGGTCGCCATCGGCCTCCCTTCGCCCAGTCACTCGTACGGGTGTCTTGGGGCATGCATTACCCCAACTGCGGGGAATGTATTACATGGCACCTTTACCGTGATCGTGGGACAAGGTGCCCGCGACGAGCCCGCCGGCCGGCCGGTTCGGACGCCGGGTGCCGTGCGGGGCCCGCCAACCACACCATCCGAACGGGGACTTCCATGCATGCACCCACCGTATCGCCGCCGTGGGCGTACACCCTTCAACTGCCGCATGACCCGCGCTCGCCAGGCGTGGCCCGCTCGGTCCTGCGGGTCGTGCTGCGCGCACACGGCATGACCGCACTGGGCGACACCGCAGAACTGCTGGTGAGTGAGCTGACCACCAACGCGTACCAGCACTCCTGGGGGGCGTACTCGCTCCGGATGTGTGGCGCGGGGCATCGACGCATCCGGCTCAGTGTCTGGGACAGCAATCCGGAGATCCCGCCCCCTTTCCGGGGAGCCGGGGACGGCGGGAGCAGCGGGGTGTGCGTACCGGCCCAGCAGACGACGCTCACGGAACGCGGACGGGGACTGACTCTCGTACAGATGTGTGCGGAGAGCTGGGGTGGTCGTGTCCTGCCCGCGGGCCCGGCCGGTGAGGGCGGCAAGCTGCTGTGGGTGGTGTGCGGGGAGAAGCCCGAGTGAACGTGCCCGCTGGCACCACTCGGGCGGTACGGGTCGATGGGCTGCCCATCGTTCGGGTGAAACCGTAGTCCGGCGTACCCCTGGACACCCCTGAAATTCCGGGGCCGTTCCACGTAGATCCTTGGGAGGGCGGCGCGCCGCCCTCCCCGGATCAGGCACAGTTCTGCCGCTCCACGATCGAGGATCGAGGATCAAAGAACGGGGTGGTGGTATGTCCGTGGTCGGACAGCCGCAAGCGTGGCGGACGCCGGGTGATCCGGCGGAGAAGCAGGTGGTCCACGGCCGCGACGTCGGCGGGCCGGGGGAGGGGCCGGGGCACGGGCCGAGCGACGACGTGGGGAAGGGGGTGGTGTCCGGTCCGGTCTCCGGCTACGACCGGCTGCGGCACCATGCCGAGCCGTGGACCAGGGCAGCGGGCGGCGCCGAGGAGTTGCACACACATCTCGGCACGGCGAGGCAGGAACTGGAGAAGTCGCACGAGGGCTTGCTGACGAGCGAGGGCTCCGGTGACTTCGCGGTTCTGAGTGAGCTCGCGGTGGTCCGTGAGTCGTGGGTGCGTCGCATGTCGACGGCACAGGGCGAGTGCGGAAACCTCGCCGGCAAACTGCGGGCGGTCGCCAGAGACCAGCGGGCGACGGACGAATCGGTACGTGACGGGTTCGGCCCGCTGGTGGATCTTCCTGCACAGCCGACTCCGCCGCTGCGGGCTCTGCCCCGGCCGCAGTCCTCGCTGTATCTGCTCGGCGGGAGCGACGGGTGAGGGGCACGCTGACCTGGTCCGCTTTGCTCGCGGTGCCGTGCGGGGAGTTGGACTGCGCCGCAGATGGCTGGGGTCGTCTCAGCCACCGGGCCGACGCGGCACGGGACCGGATCGACCAGCAGATTCTCACCGGCCTCCGCGAGACTCAGGAAGGCGAGGCGGTGGACGCCGCCCTCGACCGTCTGCGTCGGCTGGCCCGGAACTTCCAGTACGCCTACACGGAAACCGGACTCGTACGTACGGCACTCAACAGCCTGGCCCACGAGGTACGCACGCATCAGAAATCGGTCCGAGAGGCGCTGGCGGAGGCAGAGAGCCTGAAGTTCACCGTGCACGCCAACGGATCCGTGTCGTACCCCGCGAGAGAGGGGTTGATCGCCGACAAGCCTCTGCCGGGCGGGACGACTGCTGCCGGCGGCGGATTCCCCGATCTGATGGCACCCTCGGGCACCCTGACCGCTCCCAATCCTCACGCGGCGGCTGCCCAGGACATCGCGGACCGGATCGCCAGGGCGGTGGCCTTGGCCGCTGACGCGGACGTGCGGTACGCGAGCATTCTCCGCGAGTTGAAGGCCGAGGACAGCCTGGATGTCCCGGATTCCACGTGGACCGATGCGGCGGCCGACATGGCATCCGTGCGCGAAGCGGCCCGGGCCTATCTGAACGACCACATTCCGTATCAGGCATCGGCCGCCGAGCGTATGGAGTGGTGGGCCGGTCTTTCGCAGGAACTGCGCGACGAGTACCTCGCGACCTATCCGGACATCATCGGGAACCTCGACGGCATCCCTGCTCTGGTACGCGACGCCGCCAACCGGGACAGCCTCCAGTTGCTGATCGGCAAGTTGGCGGCAATGGACGGTGGCGAGGCTGCGGAGAAGCTGGAAGCGTTACGGCTGATCGATCAGCAGCTTCAGGCGCCGCTCAAGCCTGGAGACCCGCCCATGTACCTGCTCGGGATCGGCGATGAGGGGAACGGGCGCGCGATTGTGGCCTACGGAAACCCGGATACTTCGAAGAATGTTGCGGCTTACGTGCCGGGGCTGAATACGTCTTTGGACATTAGATTTGCGAAAGATGATTTGAGGAGGGCTCGAGATACGGTCAAAGGGATGCGGCGCTGGGATTCTGGGGCCGCGTCAATCGCATGGCTTGGGTATGACGCACCTCAACTTCTGGATTCTTGGTCGAGTCTCGCGGTTACAGGATCTGGGCGTGCCGAAAAGGGGGGCTTGGTTTTCAATAAATTTATGGACGGTATTGCTGTCACGAACGTGAATGAAGACCCCCACCTCACGGCAATCGGGCATTCATACGGCTCGCGCACTGTGGGAGCTGCAGCCCAACAAGATGGCGGGATCCCAGGTGTGGATGACATCATTCTTGTAGGTAGCCCCGGTGTTGGTGCTGAACATGCAGATGACTTGAATGTCGACAAAAGTCACGTCTTCGTAGGTGCCGCTGAAAATGATCCAGTGACGAAGCTGCCCACCAAAACGCAGATTGTCGCTAGCGCGGCGGGTTTCTATTTCGGCGGTGTGTACGGAGCTGTAGTCGCTGGGGATTTTGCAGATCCAGGGGATGATGATCTGTGGTTCGGCAAGGATCCTGCGAGTGAGGAGTTCGGTGCGCACCGATTTCCTGTTGCTGCTGGCCAGCCGCTGATTGGTTTAGGTGGGGTGGCGCCAGCGCATTCAAACTATTTCGACCCTGCAATGGACCGTGCCTCTGCGAACAATATTGCGCTAATTTCTGTCGGACGGGCGCGTGAGGTTAAAAACGAGGAGTACAGGTGATGCAAGGTGTGTGGCGCAAGGCGGTGCTGTCGCTCGCGCTAATTCTTCTGGTGGGGTGTGGGGCGCCCTTGCCATCCTCGCGTAGTGGAGATGATTCTGAAATGAACATGGAAGAGGCCGCTGGGCGGGCGGATGGGATGTTGGATGATGTTTTGAAGGCTATTAGCCCAGAAGTCCATTGGGCTCACGACGCCACTACTGTCGGTAGCTGCAGTTTGACGCGTCGTCGAACCCTGATGACAATCATCTCGGCGCAGCGCAGGGGTAACTTTCTCGGCGTTGTTGAGCGCTTCTGGAAGAATAATGGATATCGAATTATGTCCACAAATAATAGTGTTGATTTTCCGGCCATCTTCGCGGTATCCGAAGATGGCTTTAAAGTTGCGCTGATCGTTGGCGGGGAGGGGCAGGTCTTCTTCGAGGCGGACACTCCTTGCGTGCAGGAATCCGAGGTTGCCGACCCCACCAGCCAGCCCAACACCCCCAGCTACGAGGGGATGGAGAACATCCCGCGTCCCAACATCCACTCCGACTTCTGGTCGGCCACGGGCGTTGCTGGTGCCACGCTCCCGCCGGGGGCGTCGGCCTCGTGAGGGATTGCCCGCACGGGGCCCCGTGCGGACGTCTGCGCTTCAACTGGCTTTCGCGCAGGCATGTTTGAGTCCTGGTTTGGGTCCTGGGGCCCATGCCGGTGGTGGGGTGAGTGTGGTCCTCTACGTGCGGTGGCTGGCCTGCCACCGCGCCCACTGACGAGCCGGGGGTCCCCACGTGTCTGGCATACGAGAGCTTGCGGTGTCCGGGGGTGATGCAACGAGCCTCAGCCCGACAGCGATGGGCGGGAGGAGTGCGCCAAGGGCGTTACAGGCGGCCCTTGTTCTTGTGCGCTTGGTGTTCGTGAGCACGGTCGTGGGTGTGACCAACGTTCTCGCGTTGGCGTCCTCGGTCGATGCGGTGGACGGACAGCTGCTGGGGATGCTGCTGTACGCGGCTCTGCCGGGGACCGTTGGCTTCGTGCTGTCGTTCTACGCGCGTATCCATGGGCGCGGAGTGTGGTTCGGGCTGTTGGCCGCGCATGTCTGGCTGGTGCTCGGGTCGTTGGCGACGTGGGACACCGAGGGTGCCGGGATGTCCGGGCTTCCCCAACTGGTGATGCCCGTGGGTGTGGTGGTGCTGCTGTTACGGCCTGCGGCGCGGGGATGGTTCCGCGTGCCTCGGGCGGAACGGCGTGTGGAGCCGGGCTTTGGCGTGGTCCGGTGGTTCGTGGCTCGCCGGGACGGTGGGCAGAGCGCGGTGGAGTACCTCGGCCTCGTGCTGATCGTCGCTGCGCTGGTCGGGGCGATCATGGCGACGACCGTCGGGACCCAACTCACCGGGGAGATACGCAACGCCATCTGCCAGTTGACCGGAGGTGCGTGCTCTCCGCCAGGCAGCGATGTGGTGGCCGGAGGGGAGAGCCGGAACGGGCAGGAAGGCTCCGCAGGCGGCGCAGCCGGCGGCGCGCGAGGCTCCACGGAGCGCGGCGATGACGGCGCTACCGGTGGCGGCACCGGAGCCGTGTCCGGCGACGACTCGGACGGGTCCGGGAGCACCACCAGCGCGGGAACCACTGCCGGCGCCGCGGGTACCACTGCCGGCACCGCGGGTACCACAGCAGACTCCGCCGGCACCGCGGGAAACACCGCAGACTCCGGCGGCACCACCGCCCCTCAGCGCGCCCAGGCCGCCCGCCCCGAGGCCCGCCCGGGCAGCGCCCCCCGCACCGCGTCCCGCAGCGGCGGCTCCGGCGCCGGGTTCTTCGAGGGTCTGGTGGTGGACGGGCTGGGAGGCGACCTCCGGGGCGCGGCCCGGACCGTGCTGAGCCCGCGGGAGGCGGTCGCGGGCCTCGTCGACCGGCTGTCCGGGGAGGCGGGTGCGGCGGGTCGTGGGACCGAGGACGGCGCCAGGGCCGAGTGGGCCGCGGGCGACTACGTGGCGGCGGTGGGGGCGTGGGCCGACCAGTTCGGGGGCGTCGGGATCGGGGGCATGGGGTTGCCCGGCTCCGGGTCACGGGTGGCGGCGGCCGTCCGCGAGGACGAGCGGCAGTACCTGAGCGACCGGATTCCGGTGAGTGCCTCGGCGAAGGGGCGCAAGGCGTGGTGGGACGGGCTGAGCCAGGCCGAGCGCGGGCGGTATCTGGAGCTGTTCCCGGAGCGGATCGGGAACCTGGACGGGATACCGGCAGCCGTGAGGGACCAGGCGAACAGGAAGAACCTCCAGAGCCTGATCGCCGAGCTGGCGGGCAAGGACGACAAGAAGTCGAAGAAGATCCTCGAAGGGATGAGGGAGATCGACCGGCAGCTGAAGGAGGGCTCGCAGCCGCCGATGTTCCTGCTGGGGATCGGGTCCGAGGGCAACGGCCGGGCGATCGTGTCGTACGGGAACCCCGACCTGTCGCAGCACGTGTCGGCGTACGTGCCGGGGCTGAACACCTCGCTGGACAAGGAGTTCGCGGAGAACGACCTGAAGCGGGCGCGGGACACCGCGATCGGTGCGCAGGGTTACGAGCGGTCCAGCGCCTCGATCGTCTGGCTCGGGTACGACGCTCCGCAGTTGCCGGACGGCGACGGCGTGGCCGGGTACTTCGCCATCATGGGCACCGGTCGGGCGGAGAAGGGCGGGGTGGCCTACGGCGACTTCTGGGACGGCCTGACGGCGACCAACACCCACAAGGACCCGCACTTCACCGCGATCGGGCACTCCTACGGTTCCCGCACGGTGGGGGCCGCGACGCAGCGGGAGGGCGGGATTCCGGGGGTGGACGACATCATCCTGGTCGGCAGTCCGGGGGTGGGTGTGGACCAGGCGGTGGACCTCGGGGTCGGCGCCCGGCACGTCTTCGTCGGGGCCGCCGCGAACGACCCGGTGACCAAGCTGCCCTCGAAGACGCAGGCAGTCGTCGGCTCCCTGGGGCTACTGGCCCTCGGTCCTGCCGGTGCGTACATCGCGGGCGATCTCGCGGACCCGGGTGACGACGACCTCTGGTTCGGGAAGGACCCGGCGAGCAAGGCGTTCGGTGCCGTCCGCTTCCCGGTCGACCCCGGGCCGCCGGTGATCAGCGGCCACGGCGTCAGTGCCGAGGCGCACTCGCAGTACTTCGACCCGGTGCGGGACGCCATGTCGGCCGACGCCATCGCCCTGATCGTGTCGGGACATTCCAGCAATCTGAAGATTGAGGAACAGCGATGAGGCGCATGCTCCGGACGGCGGTCGCCACTCTGGCGCTCGGTCTCGTACTGGCCGGCTGCGGCGGGCAGCAGGCGGGATCGGACGGTCCGGCCACAGGCTCGACCACGAACACGAGCACGAGCACGAGCGGGAGTACGGGGAGCCCCATGGGCGCGATGGACATGCAGGGTGCCGCCGAGCGGGCTGACTCGATGCTCGACCTGACCCTGAGGGCGATCGAGCCCGCGGTCCAGTGGGCCCACGGTCCCACCACGACGGGCAGTTGCGACGTGACGCGCAGGCGCACGGTGATGACGGTCGTGGCCCCCGGGCGGCGCCAGGAGTTCCTGGACCGGGTGACGGAGTTCTGGCGCGGCAGCGAGTACCGGATCAAGGCTGTCAACAAGGACGAGGAATTCCCCGCGGTGTACGCGCAGGCGGAGGGGTTCGGCATCAGCGTGAGTGTCCGGGGCGGAGGGCAGGTGTTCTTCGAGGTGGACAGCCCGTGCGTGCGGAAGTCGGAGGTGGCCGACTCCACGTCGAAGCCGAACGGCCCCGCGTACGAGGGGGTCTACCCTCTGCCGAGGCCCGACGTAAAGTCCCCTTACTGGTCGGCGGGAGGCTCCTGAGGGGGCGTCAGTGACATCGCGGGTGAGGCGAGTGCTTCGATCGATTCGTACACACCCTCGAAACGACCCTTGAACCGCGGCTCGGTAGGGGATGGTTGAGGGGTGCGGAAATACTGGGTGTTCGTCGGCGGTGGGATCGGGCTGTGCCTCTGTTTCGTGGGGCTGCTCGTCGTCGGTACGTATTCCGCCGCCGCGGGCATCGCCGGGGCGAGCGGGTCGGTCGGGCTCGCCAAGGGGGCGGTGCCCGCGCGCTATCAGCCGTTGGTGGAGAAGTGGGGCACGCTCTGCGCCGCGATCAACCCGGCGTTGCTCGCCGCGCAGCTCTACCAGGAGAGCGGCTGGAACCCGCGGGCGCAGAGCGCGGCGGCGGCCCAGGGCATCGCGCAGTTCATCCCGGGCACCTGGGCCACGCACGGCGTCGACGGCGACGGTGACGGTGACCGGGACGTGTGGGACCCGGCCGACGCCATCCCCTCGGCCGCTTCGTACGACTGTGAGCTCGCCGGGTACGTGAAGGACGTGCCGGGCGATCCGACCGACAACATGCTCGCCTCCTACAACGCCGGTGCCTACCGGGTCATCCGGGCGGGCGGGGTTCCGGCCATCGCCGAGACGCAGAACTACGTCAAGATCATCCGGTCGCTGGAGAAGAGCTTCGCCAAGCCGGTCGGCAGGGTGGCACCGTCCCAGCAGGCGGCGGGGGCGATCTACTACGCGCAGCAGAAGCTGGGCACCCCGTACCTCTGGGGCGGCAACGGTACGGCCGAACAGAACGGACGGTTCGACTGCTCCGGGCTGACGCAGGCCGCGTACCGGAGCGTGGACATCGAGCTTCCCCGGGTCGCCAACGACCAGTACAACGCCGGGGCGCATCCGTCCCGGGACGAGCTGCTCCCCGGCGACCTGGTGTTCTTCTCCGACGATCTGAACAACTCGCGGGCCATCCACCACGTGGGGATCTACGTCGGTGGCGGGTACATGATCAACGCGCCGTACACCGGGGCGGTGATCCGTTTCGACAAGATCGACAGTCCCGACTACTTCGGTGCGACGCGGGTCACCAAGGACGGGGCGGCGGCGCTTCCCACCGCCCTCCCGCAGGCTTGAGTACCCCGAGGGGGTGGCGGAAGCGCGGGAGCGGGCGAGGGTAACGGGCGGGAACGGGCGGGAACGGCGGAGGGTGGCCGTTGCCATGGCGTGGGTAGGAACTCTCTGTGAAGCCTGGGCCCTGAGCTGCGACGATGAGTCACTCTTCGATAACGTCATGGTGATCATTCGGTGGAGGGCGGAACCGTCACTACCGGAAGGCCGTTCCCTGGAATGGGAAGGCCCGCGCACTGACCACGCGCGATCGCCCGACCACCGTCGTGTCGCAGGACGCGTCGACAGGTACGCGGTACCGGATCGCACCGAAAACGGGGGGTTCGACCACGGGCGGCGCGCATGGACGCGCGTCGCGGCAGCAGACAAGGCAAGGGGCCGCAGCAGATGGCTGGACTCGCACTCGATGGGTCGAACCCCGACGTCAGCCTGCTCTACGACATCAACGGGCTGGCCAAGTCGGCTCCCGCTTGGCTCGACAGCGTCGTCGAGTTCGTCGGCGAGTACGGGATCATGCTCGGCATGGTCCTGGTGGCCCTGTGGTGCTGGTGGAGCGTTCGCCGGCGCGGCACGGCCGAGGACTCGGTGACGGCGGTCGCCGCGCTCGTCTGGGCTCCGCTCGCCATGGGCATCGCCCTCCTCGTCAACATTCCCATCCGGGGGTTCGTGGAGCGCCCACGGCCGTTCAAGGACCACGAAGGGCTTGAGGTCCTCGTCGCGGGAAAGAACGACTTCTCCTTCGTCAGCGACCACGCCACGATGGCGATGGCGCTGGCGGTCGGGATCTTCGTGGTCGGCCGTAAGTTCGGATTCCTCGCGCTGGGCCTCGCGTTCGCCGAGGGGTTCTGCCGCGTCTGGATGGGTGTGCACTATCCGACCGACGTGATCGGCGGCCTCGCTCTGGGCACGGCCGTCACGCTCCTCCTCGCCCCGGTGGCCATGGCGTTGCTCACCCCGCTGGTGGCGGCCGTCTCCCGGTCGCCCCGGCTGGGCTTCCTCGTGCGGTCGAGGCGGGCGGGAGTCCCGGCCGGTGGCCTCGGCGGCACGCTGGAAGTGCCCGAGCCGAGATCGGGCCGCGGCGGCGGTACGGGAGACAAGGACCTCGCCGCCTGAACCCGCGCGCCGCCTGAACCCGCGCGCGCCCTGAGTATGCGTCAGCCGGTGGCGGTGCGGCGGGGGCAGCGGCCTGGCGGCCGTGCGCCGGCGACGTCGTACGCGTCACCGCCGGCGCGGATCCACCACGAGTACGGCAGGGCGTCGGTTCCCCGGTGGGGGAGCCGACGCCCTGTTCCGTAGCGGGGCCGGCCGACCCCGTGGCGGGACGGCCGACCCCGTGCTGGGATGGCCGAATCCGTGCTGGGGGACGGTGATCTGACGGGGTGGCGGTTTCCCGCCGTGGTTATTTCATGGGCGCGGCGGTTTCACGGGGTCTGCGGTCCGGCGAAGAGCTTCTCGGGGTCGTACTGTTCGCGGAGCTTTTCGAGGCGGTCGGCGGAGGAACCGAAGTAAGCGCGGCGCCAGTCGGTGAGCGTGGGGTCGGTGTAGTTCTGGTACGCCTCTCCGGAGGCGTGCGGACCCATCGCCGCATGGATGCTTTTCAGCCAGCCCTGTGCGGTGGTCGCCGAGGTTCCGGGGGCGCCCGGGCTCCAGGCGGCGATGTACTGGGCGAGCATCCGGGAATCGCGGTGCACGAAGGCGGTCGCGTCCCGGGCGACCCGGTTGACCGCTCCGCCGAGGGCCGTGAGGATGACCGACCCCTTCGCGCCCTCTCCCGCGGACAGCCGGGTGAACGCCTCGACGCGACCGGTGAGGGAGCGCACCCCCTCGGGCGGCAGTGACTGGTTGAAGAAGTCGGAGGCCGCCGCGTACGTCTCACGCCCGAGGACACCCTGGGCCTTGCGCCCCGGGGCCGTACCGGGCAGATGGCACTGGTCGGCGGTGAGACCGGCGCAGCCCGCGTAGGCCAGCATCGCCTCCTCGTAGCCGCGCCGGCGCAGGGACACGGTGGAGGCGGACGACCCCACGCGGTCGGCGAGCCGGTCCACCGCGTTCTGCAGGTCGCCGTAGGTGCCGAGGCTGAACACCGCGAGCGACACGGTGGGGTCGGCGCCGTCGGCGCCCGCGTCGAAGTGGAGGGAGGACCAGATCTCGTCCGGCTGGTCGGGCCCCCACTCCTGCCAGGCGGCGAGCACCGCACCGGCCCGGGACCACGGCCAGCTGAGGTTGCAGACGACGGTCTGCGGGGCGGGCGAGGTACGGAAACCGAGGCGGGTGACGACCCCGAAGGAGCCGTTGCCCCCGCCGCGCAGCGCCCAGAAGAGGTCCTTGTTCCGGGTGGCGTCGGCGGTCAGGGTGCGCCCGTCGGCGGTGACCAGGGTGGCGGAGGTGAGGTTGTCGCAGGTCAGACCGTACGCGCGAGAGGCCACGCCGTGGCCGCCGCCGAGGGTGAGGCCGGATATGCCGACCGTGGCGCAGGAGCCGCCCGGGACGGTGAGGCCGTGGGCGCCGAGGCTCCGGTAGATGTCGCCGAGCCGGGCGCCCGCGCCGACGGTCCCGTCCGGGTCGACACCTGAGAGCGCCGAGACGTCGACGACCAGGCGCCCGGTGCCGGCGGACAGGCCCGCGTAGGAGTGGCCGCCGCTGCGGATCGCCACGGGGGTGCCGGACGTACGGGCGAAGGCGAGGCACTCGCGTATGTCGTCCTCGTGCCGTACGTAGGCGACGGCTGCGGGCCGCTGGGAGTCGAAGCGGGTGTTGTAGAGCCGGCGGGCGGTGTCGTACGCGGAGTCCCCGGGCCGTACGAGGGTCCCGTCGAGGCCGCGGCCGAGCGCGGGCCAGTCCGCCGGGGCGCTGCCGCCGGACGCGGACGGAGTGACCGCCGGTCCCGGAGACCCGGCGGTGGAGCGGGACGGGCCCGAGGCGGAAGCCCCGGAAGGGCCGGCGGCGGGGGCGTCCGGGGACGAGCAGGAGGTGAGCGCGGCGAACGCCCCTGCGGCCAGGACGGTGCGCCGGGCGAGCGACCGGACGGGGAGCGGGGTGAGTGGCGGAGCGAGTGCGGGCACGGGGCTCGCGTGCCGGGCCGTAGGGATCGTCGGGCCGGTGAGGCAGGGCTGGTTCATGGGACCTTCCGGGGCCCGGTGCGGCGGGGCCGCGACCGGGCAGGATGCCGGGCGCTCGAGTCTGCGGAGCGGCGGGCGGTTCGGGACCTCGTCGGTGGGTGTGGTGCCGGCGGGGGACGGATCAGGTCGCGGTCCGGTGGCGTTCGGCGTCGGTGCGGGCCAGGTCGCGGGAGCGGCGGGCGGGTCCGGACCAGCCGCAGGAGCAGCGTGCCAGACAGAACGAGCCGCGTTCGATGGTGGTCGCGATGTGGTCCTGAGCTGCGGCAACCGGCTCGGACGGGGCGTGGGGGCCGGGGGGATGGGCGGCGCACGCCGGGGTGCGCCGGGCAGGGTGAACAGCTTCCTGATGCACGTGCCCACGGTACTGGTGGGTCGGCCCGGACGGGAGAGGTCCAGGCTTCCCCGCCGCCGATCGGGGTGGACCGGCGTGACGGGGGACGGCGGCCGTCGTTATGCGGAACGGGCGAGGGTCCGGTTCCGGCGTGAGTTCGTTGGGGGTTGGCAGGCGATGGTGGTGCGGCAGCACGGGTGCGAAGGCGCGGCACTGGCTGTCCGCGCGCTGGCCGTGGCGGGTCTGCTCGCCGTGCTGGCCGGTTGTTCCGGCGGCGGGAGCGGGACCGTGACGGGTGCTCCGACGGACGAGTCGCCCGGGCTGGTGCTCGACCGGGCGGCGGACGTGCTCGCCGAGTCCGGCGGGGCGGAGACGAACACCTCGATGGAGACCTCGGCCGGTGGCACCCGTGTGACGATCCGGGGCCAGGGCGCGTACGACTTCCGCAAACAGCTCGGCCGCATCAAGGTCGTGCTGCCGAAGGACGCGGCCGGGGCGGAGGAGCACCGGCCCATCACCGAGCTGCTGACGCCGGGCGCGCTCTACATGAAGAACCGGGGGGCCGGGGTCCCGGAAGACAAGTGGGTACGGATCGACACCACGGTGCTTGCGGACGGCAACCTCGTCACCGGCGGAGTCACCGACCCGATGGCCGCGGCCGAGCTGCTGCGCGAGGCCCGTGGTGTGACGTACGTGGGGCGGACCGAGCTGGCGGGCATCGGGGTCCGCCACTACCGGGGGACCGCGGACATCGGCAGTGCGGCGGGGGCCGCCTCGCCCCTGTCGCGGGCGGCGCTGACGGCCGCGGCGGGCGGCTTCCGCACCCATGCGGTGCCCTTCGACGCCTACCTGGACGACGAGGGCCGGCTGCGGAAGGTCCGCCACCGTTTCACCTTCTCGGCCGAGGGCCCGGCGGTGACGGTGGTCTCGACGATGCTCCTGTACGGGTTCGGAGTGCCGGTCACCGTGGATCTGCCGGACGGGGCGGACCTCTACACGGGCGAGATCCGGCAGAGCTGAGGCGATGGCGATGGCGGCGGTGGTGGTGGCGGTGGCGATGAGGGGGCGAGGGCGATGAAGGGGGCGGCGAGGGCGGCGGCAGCACCCGCGCCGACGAAGGCGTCCGCGTCCATGACGGCGCACGGTCACCGGAGCCGGAGCCGGAGCCGGAGCCGGAGCCGGAGCCGGAGCCGGAGCCGGAGCCGGAGCCGGAGCCGGAGCCGGAGCCGGTGGCTGGAATCCGATGCTTGCGTCCGAGCCTGCGGTGCTGTATTCGGAGAAGACAACTGGACGTACGGGTGTTCGATGGGCGAGGGCAGCCCTCTTGGGAGGGGCCGAAATGGCCCGTCCGTGTCATGCGCGCGGCGCCTGGTGGTCCCTACGCTTGGAGTCTGTGCGCCAAGGGCCGGCGACGGTAGAGAGAGGTGACGCAGGTGGTGACGCTCAGCGCTCCGAACGCGCAGGAGTACGTGGCTCTCGCCGAGATCGAACTCTGCGGCGAGCTGATGATCGCCGCATCGTCCAGCCCCGAGGACCGGCTCAGTCCGGACCGCATCGACGAGGTGCTCAACGTGGGCGAGGCCGCCGGAACGTCCAACATTCCCCGCCAGGCCGAACGAAGGTCCTGACCGGACCCGACCGTGACCACGTGTCACGTGTCACGTGTCACGTGCGGACGTCACGTCCGGGCGCACACACGAGGCGCCACGGCCGGGAGGGAACGCCACGTCGGAGCGACCGTCACGCCCGGAGCGGCTGCGGGCCGGGTGGCTGACCAGCAGGCCGGTTGGCACGCCGGCCGGGGGTGCGGAACGGACATCAGGTGCGAAGCAGGCGTGCGATGGCCTTGGTGGCCTCGTCGACCTTGGCGTCGATCTCGTCCCCGCCCTTGACGGCGGCGTCGGCGACGCAGTGGCGGAGGTGTTCCTCCAGCAGTTGGAGCGCGAAGGACTGCAACGCCTTGGTGGACGCCGAGACCTGGGTGAGTATGTCGATGCAGTAGGTGTCCTCGTCCACCATCCGCTGGAGACCCCGGATCTGGCCCTCGATCCGGCGCAGGCGCTTGAGGTGCTCGTCCTTCTGATGGTGGTAGCCGTGGACGCCCCGGTCGTGGTCGGTCACGGGCCCGGCCGGCAGGCCGAGGGGTTCGGGGGGAGTGGCGCCGGTCTGCCCGGTGGCCTCGGTGGTGGTCATGGGGTCCTCCCGTTGTCTCGTGCCCGTGCGTGGCGACAGCCGTGAAGGCGGGAGTACCGAGAGGTGCCCGTTCCGGGGCGTGCCCTGTCGCCGGACGCCGCCCGGACTCTTCCCGGGCTGTATACCCCGGGTGGGTATATGGTAACGAATCGAGCCGAAACGTGACCCGGGGGCCGTGCTGATCACGCTGATCGATGGGCGACACTGAAGAATGCCGGTTAGCCGTGGCCGGATGATGCGCCTAGCATCAGCCTGACCGAATCCAAAGCATCCCGAGGACCCCACGTGCGCTTTCGTCTGACCCCCAGGGAGACGAGCTTCTACGACATGTTTTCCGCGTCCGCGGACAACATCGTCACGGGCTCGAAACTCCTTATGGAACTGCTCGGAGCGGATTCTTCCTCCCGAGCCGAGATCGCGGAGCGCATGCGGGCGGCGGAGCACGCGGGGGACGATGCCACCCACGCGATCTTCCACCAGCTGAACTCCTCCTTCATCACGCCGTTCGACCGCGAGGACATCTACAACCTCGCGTCGTCGCTCGACGACATCATGGACTTCATGGAGGAGGCCGTCGACCTGGTCGTTCTGTACCAGGTCGAAGAGCTCCCGAAGGGTGTCGAGCAGCAGATCGAGGTGCTGGCCAGGGCGGCGGAGCTGACCGCCGAGGCCATGCCCGGGCTGCGGACCATGGACAACCTCACCGAGTACTGGATCGAGGTCAACCGGCTGGAGAACCAGGCGGACCAGATCCACCGCAAGCTGCTCGCCCACCTCTTCAACGGCAAGTACGACGCCATCGAGGTGCTGAAGCTGAAGCAGATCGTCGACGTGCTGGAAGAGGCGGCCGACGCGTTCGAACACGTCGCCAACACGGTGGAGACCATCGCGGTCAAGGAGTCCTGACTCCAGTGGACACCTTTGCGCTGATCGTGACCATTGGCGTCGCGCTCGGCTTCACCTATACCAACGGCTTCCACGACTCCGCGAACGCCATCGCCACTTCGGTCTCCACCCGGGCGCTGACCCCGCGGGCGGCCCTGGCGATGGCCGCGGTGATGAACCTGGCCGGTGCGTTCCTCGGACAGGGCGTCGCCAAGACGGTCAGTGAGGGGCTCATCGCCACGCCCGAGGGCTCGAAGGGGATGGGCATCCTCTTCGCGGCGCTGGTCGGCGCGATCATCTGGAACCTCGTCACCTGGTACTACGGCCTGCCGTCCTCCTCCTCGCACGCGCTCTTCGGCGGCATGGTCGGCGCGGCGCTGGCCGGCGGGACGCTGGTGCACTGGGACGGGGTGCTGGAGAAGATCGTCATTCCGATGTTCCTCTCCCCGGTCATCGGCCTGGTCGTCGGCTACCTCTTCATGGTCGCGATCATGTGGATGTTCCGGAAGTCCAACCCGCACAAGGCCAAGCGCGGTTTCCGGATCGCGCAGACGGTCTCGGCGGCGGCCATGGCGCTCGGCCACGGTCTCCAGGACGCCCAGAAGACGATGGGTATCGTCGTGATGGCCCTGGTCATCGCCGACGTCGAGGGCCCGAACGACGAGATCCCGGTCTGGGTCAAGATCGTCTGTGCGCTGATGCTGTCGCTCGGTACGTACGCGGGCGGCTGGCGCATCATGCGGACTCTCGGCCGGAAGATCATCGAGCTGGACCCGCCGCAGGGCTTCGCGGCCGAGATGACCGGCGCGTCGATCATGTTCGGTTCGTCGTTCCTCTTCCACGCCCCGATCTCCACCACGCACGTCATCACCTCCGCGATCATGGGTGTCGGCGCGACCAAGCGGGTCAACGCGGTCCGCTGGGGTGTCGCCAAGAACATCATCCTGGGCTGGTTCATCACCATGCCGGCGGCGGCGCTCGTCGCCGCGGCGAGCTACGGGATCGTGTACCTGCTCTTCGGCTGACGCCCGAACGCCCGAACCGTGGATACGGGGCCGCCCCCGTTCTCTTCGCAGAGAACGGGGGCGGCCCCTTTTGCCTTGCGGTGGCACCGCCATGCAGCACCGCGAGGCCGATCGGGGTCGCCTGCCCGGAAGGCGTCCAGGCAGGCGAGGGGTGGGGCCGGCTCAGCCGAAGCGGCCCGAGATGTAGTCCTCGGTCGCCTGGACCGACGGGTTGGAGAAGATCCGCTCCGTCTCGTCTATCTCGATGAGACGGCCCGGCTTGCCGACCGCGGCGAGGTTGAAGAAGGCCGTGCGGTCGGAGACACGCGCCGCCTGCTGCATGTTGTGCGTCACGATGACGATCGTGAAGCGTTCCTTCAGCTCGCTGATCAGGTCCTCGACCGCGAGGGTCGAGATCGGGTCGAGCGCGGAGCACGGCTCGTCCATCAGCAGGACCTCGGGCTCGACCGCGATGGCGCGGGCGATGCAGAGCCGCTGCTGCTGACCGCCGGAGAGGCCGGAGCCCGGCTTGTTCAGGCGGTCCTTGACCTCGTTCCAGAGGTTGGCGCCCTGGAGCGACTTCTCGACGACGTCGTTCAGCTCGCTCTTGCGGTACTTGCCGTTCAGCTTCAGGCCCGCCGCGACGTTGTCGAAGATCGACATGGTCGGGAAGGGGTTGGGGCGCTGGAAGACCATGCCGACCGTGCGGCGCACGGTGACCGGGTCGACGCTCGATCCGTACAGGTTCTCGTCGTCCAGCAGCACCTTGCCCTCGACGCGGCCACCGGGGGTGACCTCGTGCATCCGGTTCAGGGTGCGCAGGAAGGTGGACTTGCCGCAGCCGGAGGGGCCGATGAAGGCCGTCACGGAGCGGGGTTCGACGGTCATCGAGATGTCCTCGATGGCCTTGTGGGTGCCGTAGTAGGCGGTGAGGCCGCTGACGTCGATGCGCTTCGCCATCTGAATCACTGCTTCTTTCGTAGCCGCGGTCAGCGGCCGGTCTTCGGGGCCTTCCAGCGGGCGATGCCGCGGGCCACCAAGTTGAGGATCATGACGAAGGCGATCAGCACCAGTGCCGCACCCCAGGCGCGGTCGTACGACGCCTCGGAACCGACCTTGTACTGGTCCCAGATGTAGAAGGGGAGCGAGGACTGCGGGCCGTCGAAGGGGTTGGTGTTGATCAGCTGGCTGCCGAAGACGAGCAGGATGATCGGCGCGGTCTCACCGGCGACACGCGCGATGGCGAGCATGACACCCGTGGTGATGCCGCCGATCGCGGTCGGCAGGACCACCTTCAGGATGGTGCGCCACTTCGGGATGCCGAGGGCGAACGACGCCTCGCGCAGCTCGTTCGGGACGAGCTTGAGCATCTCCTCGGTGGAGCGGACCACGACCGGGATCATCAGGATCGACAGGGCGAGCGAGCCCATCAGGCCGGAAGGCCCGAGGTCGGCCATGAGCATGATCGAGAGGATGAAGAGGCCGGCGACGATGGAGGGGATGCCCGTCATCACGTCGACGAAGAAGGTGACCGCCTTGGCGAGGGAGCCCTTGCCGTACTCCACCAGGTAGACGGCGGTGAGCAGGCCGATCGGCGCGGAGATGACGGTGGCGATGCCGACCTGCTCCAGGGTGCCGACCAGCGCGTGGTAGACGCCGCCGCCCGGTTCGGCGGAGAGCACTCCGGCCATCGAGTGGGTGAGGAAGTAACCGTCGAGGACCTTCGCTCCCCGAGCCGCCGTGGTCCAGAGCAGGGAGGCCAGCGGGATGATCGCGAGGACGAAGCAGACCCAGACGATGCTGGTCGCGAGGCGGTCCTTCGCCTGGCGCTGGTTCTCGACCACCGTGGTGGTCACGTACGAGATCGCCAGGAAGAGCAGCGCGGCGATCAGGCCCCACTGGACACGGCTGTCCAGGCCGGCCGCGGCGCCGATGCCGACGGCGAGGAGGATCGCGACGACGGCGAACCCGAGCGGGGCCCAGCGCGGGAGGGCGCGACTGCTGAGGGAGCCCTTGGACGGCGTCGGGCGGTCCTGGACGCCGGTCGATGCGTGGCTCATGCGTTGGCCCCCGAGTACTCCTTGCGGCGGGCGATGATGAGCCGGGCCGCGCCGTTGACCAGCAGGGTGAGCACGAAGAGGACGAGACCGGAGGCGATCAGGGCGTCACGCCCGAACTGGGTGGACTCGTCGAACTTCGCGGCGATGTTCTGGGCGAAGGTGCCGCCGCCCGGGTTGAGCAGGTGGAACGAGATGAGGAAGCTGGGCGAGAGGACCGTGGCGACGGCCATCGTCTCGCCGAGTGCGCGTCCCAGGCCGAGCATCGAGGCGGAGATCACGCCCGAGCGGCCGAAGGGCAGCACCGAGAGGCGGATGACCTCCCAGCGGGTGGCGCCCAGCGCCAGGGCGGCTTCCTCGTTCATCCGCGGGACCTGGAGGAAGACCTCGCGGCTGACGCTGGTCACGATCGGCAGGATCATGATCGCGAGCAGGATGCCTACGGTGAAGAGCGAGCGGGCGACGCCGACTTCGGTCTTCTCGAAGAGGTAGGTCCAGCCGAAGAACTGGTCGAGCCAGAGGTTGAGGCCCTCCAGGTGCGGGACCAGGACGAGGGCGCCCCAGATGCCGTACACGATCGAGGGGACCGCGGCGAGCAGGTCGACCGCGTAGGAGAGCGGCGCTGCCAGCTTGCGCGGTGCGTAGTGCGAGATGAAGAGGGCGATGCCGACGGCGATCGGGACCGCGATGACCATCGCGACGATCGAGCTGACGACGGTGCCGAAGAGCAGGACCGCGATGCCGAAGACCGGAGGGTCGCCCGCCGGGTTCCAGTCGAAGGTGGTGAGGAAGTTGCCCTCGTCCTTCGAGACGGCGAGTACGGCGCGGTAGGTGAGGAACACGGCGATGGACGCCATGATCACGAGAAGCAGGATGCCCGAGCCCCGGGAGAGGCCCAGGAAGATCTTGTCGCCCGCGCGCCCGCCGGACTTGGCGGGGAGGCTCTGGCGGGCCGGCGGTGCCGGTGGGATGTCTATCGGTGTGGTGGAGGCCATGGTCTTTCCGGTCTGTGTGAGGGAGCGGGGCTCCCCTGGCGGCGGTGCACCGGATGGGAAAGCGCGGCGGCCGGCCGGTGGCCGATGCCCTTTCGGGGCCCCTGCCCGACCGGCCGCCGGTCGTTCACGTCCGTACGGCCCGGTCCGGACGAGGGGCCGGGCCGTACGGGGTTCCGCCGGAGGCGGAGGCGTTGCTGGTGTGGCGTGGTGCCGGTGTGACTAGGAGAGGGCCGAGATGGTCTCGCGGACCTTCGCGTTGATCTCGGCCGGGATCGGCGCGTAGCCGGCCTCGGTGAGGAGCTTCTGGCCCGCGTCGGAGGCGGTGTAGGTCAGGAAGGACTTGACCGTCGGAAGGGTCTCGGCCTTGTTGCCGGTGTCGCAGACGACCTCGTACGTGACCAGGACGATCGGGTAGGCACCCTCGGCCTTGGTGGTGTAGTCGAGGTCGAGCGCCAGGTCCTTGCCGGTGCCCTTGATCTTGGCGGCGGCGATGGCGGCGGAGGCGGTCTCCGGGGAGGCCTTGACCGGGGCGGCGGCACCGGTGTTGATGTCGACGGTGGAGATCGACTGCGAGGAGGCGTAGGAGAGCTCGAAGTAACCGATCGCTCCGTCGACCTGCTTCACCTGGGCGGCGACACCGGCGGAGCCGGACGCGGCCTGGCCACCGGGGGCCGGCCACTTCTTCTCGGGCTCGTACTTCCAGTTGTCACCGGCGGTGGCGGCGAGGTACTTGCCGAGGTTCTGCGTGGTGCCGGAGTCCTCGGAGCGGTGGAAGGGCTGGATCGCCTTGTCCGGCAGGCTGACGCCCGGGTTGAGCTTGGCGATGGCCTCGTCGTTCCACTTCTTGATCTTCGTGTCGAAGATCTTCGCGAGGGTGGGGGCGTCCAGCGTCAGGCTGTCGACACCTTCGAGGTGGAAGCCGATCGCGATCGGGCCGCCGACCATCGGGAGGTTGATGCCCTGGCCGGTCTTGCAGATCTTCTTCGAGTCGGTGACCTCTTCCGGCTTGAGCGCGGAGTCGGAGCCGGCGAAGCCGACGGTGCCCTGGTTGAAGGCGATGATGCCTTCGCCGGAGGAGGAGGACTTGTAGTTGACCTCGACGCCGGAGCAGGCGGCCATGTAGTTCTTGACCCAGAGGTCCACGGCGTTCTTCTGCGCGCTGGAACCGGAGGCCAGCAGCTGGCCGGTGGCACCGTCGCAGGAGATGTCCGAGGCGGCGGCGGAGGCGGACGCGCTGGTGCCGCCGCCCGTCGCGTCGCTGCCGGTGTTGTCGTCCGAACCGCACGCCGTGAGGACCAGGGCGCCGGAGACGGCGAGGGCACCGAGCGCGGTGGCACGAAGCCGGTTCTTGCGCTGAAGCTTCACTTTCGGGTGTTTCCTTCCGGGAGCCGCCGTGGTCGATACGTTCTACGACGGCGTGCGATGTGGAGTGGTGCGTTGGCTGAGCGCCTCGCACCGTGTAAGTCCGAAATTAGGCAGAACAGGTGAAGCGGCCTACGGGAGCGAGTGAACGGAAGGTGAACCGTGCGGGACGGTGCGGGGTTGTGGTCTTCCGCGACGATCCTGGTCGCGGTCCGGCCCCGCGCACCGGTCCGGCCCCGGGCACCGGCGCGGCACCGGTCCTGCCCCGCGCACCGGCGCACGTGTGCCACCCCGTACGCGGTGATGCGTACGGGGTGGCACATTGGAAGATCACCGCTGACGCGCCGGGGCGCCCCGAGCGGTCAGGCGTCCGCCCGGGCGTCGAGCATCGCGTCGAGCGGCACCCGGTCGGCGGGGCGGGTCAGCCGGTCGCGGGCGGCGGCGGGGGAGAGCCAGACGACGCGGTCCACTTCGTCGTTGGGTACGAAGGCTCCGCCCGTGGCGGGGGCCTCCCAGTAGAAGACCTCCTTGGGGTGCCCGTTCACCTCGTACCGCAGTGTCGGCAGCGCGGCGCCGGGCTCGCAGTGGTGGCCGGTCTCCTCCAGCACCTCGCGCACCGCCGCGTCCCGCGGGTCCTCGCCGCGCTTCAGCTTGCCCTTGGGGTGCGACCAGTCGTCGTACCTCGGCCGGTGCACGAGGCAGACCTCCAGGGCACCGTCGTACGGGGAACGGCGCCAGAGCACGCAGCCGGCGGCCACCACCGGTCCGGGAGAGGTCATGGCGCCGCCACGGCCGCCGCGAACGGCCAGGTGTCGCGGAACACGCAGCGTGCGGCGTCGACCTCGTGGCGCTGGTCGGCGTGGAGTACGCCGAGGGCGTACGCGGTGGCGGGGGCGATGCGTGGGGTGCGGGCCGCCGCCGAGGCGGCCGAGGCGGCCTCGGATGCCTCCCGGTGCAGGTCGAGGGCGCGTTCCGGACCGGCGAGGACCGGGTCGGGGATGCCGGCCACGACCTCGTGGGCGTACCGGTGGAGGCGGAGCAGCAGCCGGATCTGGTGCCAGTGCGCGTCGTGCGCCTCGTTGTAGACGTCCGCCGCGTCGCCGTGCGGCAGGGCCGCGACGGCGCCGAGCAGTCGCTGCCGGGCGTGTTCGGCGGGGTCGAGGAGGGCCTCGGCGGCGGGGGCACCGGCTTTGCCGGTCAGCGGCACCTCGGAGGCGAGCAGGGCGACGGAGTCGGCGACCGCGTGGAAGCGGGAGGAGCCGAGTGCCTGGAGGGCGGCGGAGTGGGCGCGGGTGCGGGCCAGGGTGAGCTGGCGTTCCAGCAGGGCTCCGGCGCGGGCGGCGCCGACGTCCAGGGCCGCCCGGTCGGTGCCGGTGCCGCTGCCGGCTCCGCCGCCGGTGGCGCCCTTGCCGCTGCGGGCGGCCGGGAGGTGGGCGCCGGACAGGTGGTGGAGGGCTTCGAGGAGCCGCAGGAGCCGGGTGGAGCAGTCGTGCTCGCGGGCGAGGGTGCCGGAGAGCCAGGCCAGCTCGGTGCGGAGCTGGTCGGCCCAGCCGGGGTCGAGGAGCGCCTTGAAGGTGTGCAGGGTCCCGCTGATGCGGCGGGCGGACCTGCGCAGCGCGCGGGCGGCCTCTTCCGCGCCGCGGCTGCCGGAGTCCGTGGGGGCGCTCTGTTCGCGGTGCAGGCGCAGACTCCGCAGGAAGTCGGCCGCCTGGGCGCGGAGGTAGGGCGCCAGTACCGCCTCGGCGGTCAGTGCCGTGGCGGTACCGGGCGTCTGCTGGTCAGGGCGTCGCACGCCTGCGCCTCCGTGCATCAATGAGCATTTCCTGTACGTGCCGCAGGGGCTGGCCGTCCGCGTCGGTGGAGTGGCGGGTCCATTCGCCGTCGGGACCCAGGTGCCAGGACGAGGTGGTGTCGGCCATGCCGGTCTCCAGGAGCCGGCTGAGTGCGGCGCGGTGGGCGGGGTCCGTGACCCGGACCAGGGCTTCGATCCGGCGGTCGAGGTTGCGGTGCATCATGTCGGCGCTGCCGAACCAGACCTCGGGTTCGCCTCCGTTGCCGAAGGAGAAGAGCCGTGAGTGTTCGAGGAAGCGGCCGAGTATGGAGCGGACCCGGACGTTCTCCGAGAGGCCGGGGACGCCGGGGCGGACCGCGCAGATGCCGCGTACCCAGATGTCCACGGGGACGCCCGCCTGCGAGGCCCGGTAGCAGGCGTCGATGATCGCCTCGTCCACCATGGAGTTGACCTTGAAGCGGACGTAGGAGGGGCGCCCGGCGCGGTGGTGGGCGATCTCCTTGTTGATGCGGGCGACGAGCCCGTCGCGGAGCGACTTGGGGGCGACGAGCAGCCGGCGGTAGGTCTCACGGCGGGAGTAGCCGGAGAGCCGGTTGAAGAGGTCGGAGAGGTCGGCGCCGACCTGCGGGTCGGCGGTGAGCAGGCCGATGTCCTCGTAGAGCCGGGCCGTCTTGGGGTGGTAGTTGCCGGTGCCGACGTGGGAGTAGCGGCGCAGGGTGTCGCCCTCCTGGCGGACGACGAGCGACAGCTTGCAGTGGGTCTTCAGCCCGACGAGGCCGTAGACGACGTGGCAGCCGGCCTCTTCGAGCTTGCGGGCCCACTTGATGTTGGCCTGTTCGTCGAAGCGGGCCTTGATCTCGACGAGGACGAGGACCTGCTTGCCGGACTCGGCGGCGTCGATGAGGGCGTCCACTATCGGGGAGTCGCCGGAGGTGCGGTAGAGCGTCTGCTTGATCGCCAGTACGTCCGGGTCGCCCGCCGCCTGTTCCAGGAAGGCCTGGACGGAGGTGGAGAAGGAGTCGTACGGGTGGTGGAGCAGTACGTCCCGTTCGCGGAGCGCGGCGAAGACGTCCGGCGCGGACGCGGACTCGACCTCGGCGAGGTCGCGGTGGGTGCCGGCGATGAACTTGGGGTACTTCAGCTCCTGCCGGTCCAGCGACGCTATGCCGAAGAGTCCGGTGAGGTCGAGCGGGCCGGGCAGCGGGTAGACCTCGGCGTCGGTGACCTTCAGCTCGCGCACCAGCAGGTCGAGGACGTAGGGGTCGATGGACTCCTCGACCTCCAGGCGGACGGGCGGGCCGAAGCGACGCCGCATGAGCTCCTTCTCCAGGGCCTGGAGGAGGTTCTCGGCGTCGTCCTCCTCGACCTCCAGGTCCTCGTTCCGGGTGACCCGGAACATGTGGTGGGCGAGCACCTCCATGCCCGGGAAGAGCTCTTCGAGGTGGGCGGCGATGACGTCCTCGATGGGGACGTACCGCTGCGGGGACGCTTCCAGGAAGCGGGTGAGCAGCGGCGGCACCTTGACCCGGGCGAAGTGGCGGTGGCCGCTGACCGGGTTGCGTACGACGACGGCGAGGTTCAGCGAGAGGCCGGAGATGTACGGGAAGGGGTGCGCCGGGTCCACCGCGAGCGGGGTGAGCACGGGGAAGACGCGCTGGCGGAAGAAGGTGAAGAGGCGGGCCTGCTCCTTCTCCGTGAGGTCGGGCCAGCGGATCAGCTGGATGCCTTCGTCGGAGAGGGCCGGGGCGATGTCCTGCTGGTAGCAGGCGGCGTGCCGGGCCATGAGTTCGCGGGAGCGGGTCCAGATCTGTTCCAGCACTTCGCGGGGCTGGAGCCCGGACGCGGAGCGGGTGGCCACGCCGGTCGCGATGCGGCGCTTGAGGCCGGCGACCCGGACCATGAAGAACTCGTCCAGGTTGGACGCGAAGATGGCGAGGAAGTTAGCCCGTTCGAGGAGGGGCGTCGCGGGGTCCTCGGCCAGTTCGAGAACGCGTTCGTTGAAGGCGAGCCAGCTGCGTTCCCGGTCGAGGAAGCGGTCCCCGGGAAGGCTGCCGCCGTCGCGGCGCGGCTCGTAGGAGTCGGCGTCGGCGTCGAGGTCGGGGTCCAGATCCGCGGCGGTGGAGAACCCCGACGAGCGCGGCGAACCCTTGGACACCGCGGGCGGGCGATGAGCGGCGAGGGACCCCACCGTCGGCTGGGCCGGGGGAGTCGACGAGGCGGCGGGCTGGACCGGTACATCGGCGCTGGGCTGCTGGCTCATGGACCCATTCTTCCCGCTGAATGGCCCAGTGGGCGCGTCGGAGCCGGGAAAGATCGCGGAAGGTCCGGGAGGGCGCTGGGGCTTTCCGTTGCGGGGGGCGGGCACAGCTGGCTGCATTCCGAGAGAGTCGCAAGCGAGTCTTAATGGACGGTAACGGCGACATGACATGCAGGAAGCGGTGTGGACGCGGAGTGGTGCCCCGAGGGGGCGCTCACCTGCTGGTACGCGCCCCCTGCGGGGCCCGGTAGGGCGTATCTCCCGGGTTGTCCGGATGCCGGGAAGGTGTACGACCGTAACGGAGGCCCGGGGGCGCGCGTACGGCCGCGTCGGCCGTGATCGTGGCGACGCGTACGGCCGCGCCGGCCGGGCTCCCCCCTCGTGGAGCCCGGACGGCGCGGCCGTGGTGGGGGTGTGCGGCGCCGGGTCAGGCGTGCAGGCGGCGCAGCAGCCGGTAGGAGGCGTGGACGGCCAGGGCCGCGACCGCGAGCAGGATGCCGGTCTCGACGAGCTGGAGCGGCCAGTGGTGGGACTCCGGGTGGTAGTCCACGTAGCGGCCGGTGATGCCGAGTGCGTTCAGGCACGTGTCGCCGGTCTCGGTGCTGTCGGCGCAGGTGCTGAAGGGCAGGCGCTCGCCGGTGCTGGTGAGGTAGCCGGAGTCGACCACCCACCGGCCCAGGTGGAAGTCGTCGATGCGGGACGAGTAGGTGGCCGTCACGACCGGCCACAGGTGGGGCCGTACCTTGCCGAACCCGTACACCGAGATGCCCTGGACCACCAGTGCCACGGCCATGGAGCGGAGGGTGTTCCGGAGCAGCAGGCCGGCGAGGGTGCCGACGGCCAGGGCGAAGAGCGCGTACGCGAGGGGGAGTACACCGCCCGTGGGCCGCAGCCCGTCCATGTACCACTCGTCGGTGTACTGCTCGGCCTGTCCCGAGGCCCAGGCGTGGGCGGCGGTCAGTACGAGGGTCACCGCCACGACCGCCGTCGCGGGGACGGCCAGCTTCGCGGTGAGCCAGCGGGCCGGCGATACGGACTGGGTCCAGGCGAGGCGGTGGACGCCGCTCTCCAGTTCGCGTCCGATCGCGGGGCCCGCCATGAACGCCCCGTACGCGGCGGGCAGGAGGACCATCAGCAGCTCGACCCAACTCCGGGCGGTGCTGAGGTGCAGTTGGCTGTCCAGGTACTCGCGTACGGACTGCGCACAGGCGTGGGTCGGGCTGTTGCTGCCGAGCCGGCAGCCGGTGTCGGCGAAGGCGTCGGCGTCGTGGCCGACCCACACCGTGACGGCCACCAGGCCGACGACGGCGAGCGCGATGAGGAGGATCAGCAGCTGGAACGTCCGCCGGTGCTGGCGGACGACGAGCCGGACGGGGCCGCGCAGACCGGTGGAGGCGGTGGCGCGGACGGCCGGGCGGGGCGGGGCGAGGGTGCTCATGGCGCGGTCACCGTCCGGGATTCCTCGTGGCGGGCACTGTTCTGGCCGGGGTGGGTGATCGTCAGCGGCGGGGCGTCGGGGGAGCGGAGGTGGGCGAGCAGCAGTTCCTCCAGGGACGGGGTGGTGACCTGCCAGGTGGCGTGGTCCACCGGACCCTCGGGCCGTACCAGCGCGGTCACCTGACGACCCGTGGTGCGGGACTCCACCACCGTGTGTGGGGCGAGGTCGGCGGCCTGCCCGGTGAGTACGGCGTGTGCGGCGAGGATCTCCTCGGTGTCCCCGGCGAGCCGGACCCGGCCGCCGTCGACGAGCAGGAGGTGGTCGCAGGCGCCCTCCAGCTCGGTGAGGATGTGCGAGGACATGACGATGGTGGTGCCGCGCTCGGCGGCTTCGGCCATCAGCAGGCCCATCAGACGGTGTCGGACCAGCGGGTCGAGATCGGCCATCGGCTCGTCCAGCAGCAGGAGTTCGGGCCGTTTGCCGAGGGCGAGGGCCAGGGCGAGCCGGGTGCGGGAGCCGCCGGAGAGGGTGCGGACCCGTGCCGTGCGCGGCAGGTCCCCGACGAACCGCTCGGCGGTCTCCGTGTCCCAGCTGCCCGGGTTGAGTTCGGCTCCGGTCAGCAGGGTCTCGGCCACGGTCAGCTGCCCGTAGAGCGGCTTCTCCTGGGCCACGTAACCGATGCGGGCGCGGGCCTCGGCCGGTGAGGCTCCGAGCACCCGCAGGGTTCCCTCGGCGGGGCGGAGCACCCCGGCGGCGAGGGCGAGCAGGGTGGACTTGCCGGCTCCGTTGGGGCCGACGAGGGCGGCTATCCGCCCGGCGGGCAGCCGGAAGGAGCAGTGGCGCAGGGCCCACGTGCCCTTCCCGCGCCGGTACGTCGTGCCGAGGCCGTCGGCCTCGATCGCGGCGACTGTCATGCGTTCGTTTCCCCCTTGTGTGCGCTGTTCGCCCTGGACGTGCCGTGCTGCGGCGCGGATTCGCCGCTCACCTGCGACGTGCTGCCCCCCGTGGGCGCGCCGTCCAGTACCGCCGTGAAGAGTGCTGTCATGTCGTCCCGTTCCAGACCCGCCGCGCGCGCACGGCCCACCCAGTCGGCGAGTTCACCGCGGAGCGGCGAGCCGGGGTCCTCGTGGGCCGCTCCGCCGAGGGTGCGCCGGATGAAGGTGCCGAGGCCGCGACGGCCTTCGGTCAGCCCCTCGCGCTCCAGCTCGCGGTAGGCCTTGAGCACCGTGTTCGGGTTGATGGCGGTGGCCTCGACGACCTCGCGCGCGGTGGGCAGCCGGTCGCCGGGCCGCAGAACTCCCAGGCGCAGGGCCTGTTTCGTCTGCTGGACGATCTGAACGTAGGTGGCGACACCGCTGCGCCGGTCGATGCGGAATTCGACCGCTGCGGGTTCTGCCATGCGGTCAACACCCTTTCACTAGTTGAGTAGTGAAAGGGTGGGGCAAAGAAGGGGCGGCGTCAAGTGACGCCGCCCCTGGGAACGTTCGGGCAGTCGATGGTGAACAAGCCCTCCGCGCGCCGGGGATGGCGGCCGGCGGAGTGCGAAGGTACCGGTCAGGACTCCGTGCGGTACATCAGGTCCACCTCGTGGGTGGTGAAGCCCATCCGCTCGTACACCGTCACGGCCGCCACGTTGTCCGCGTCCACGTAGAGCATCGCGTCGGGCAGTCCCTCGGCGGCGAGGTGGCGCAGGCCGATGGCGGTGAGCGCCTTGCCGAGGCCGCCGCCCTGGGCGTCGGGCCGGATGCCGACGACGTACACCTCGCCGAGGTGCTCCTCGGCGTGCACCTTCGTCCAGTGGAAGCCCACGAGTTCGCCGTCGCGCTCGGCCAGGAAGAAGCCCTTCGGGTCGAACCAGGACTCGGCCAGGCGGTCGTCCAGGTCCCGCTGGGTGAGGGCGCCCTGCTCCGGGTGGTGGGCGAAGGCGGCGCTGTTCACGGCGAGCCAGGCGGCGTCGTCCTGGCCGGGGACGAAGGTGCGTACGGTGACGCCCTCCGGCAGCACCGGTTCCGGGATGTCGAGCGGGATCAGCGGGCGGCGGAGCTGGCGCAGCTCGCGGAAGAGGCTGAGCCCGAGCACCTGCGAGAGGTGGCGGGCGGCCGGGCCACCGCCGTGCGCCCACACCCGCAGGCGCTTGCCGCTGGCGGCGAGCAGGGCGGCGCCCAGGGCCCGGCCGTGGCCGTGGCCGCGCTGTTCGGGGAGGACGACGAGCTCGGCGGCCGGGGCCTCCACGGGGTCGGTGTCCTCCAGTTGCGCGTACCCGGCCAGTACGCCGCCGCTGGTCAGCAGCAGGTGGCGTACGCCGGTCCGGTGGCCGCCCCGGAGGTAGAGCCGTCCCTGTTCGGAGACCGCCTGCCGGCCGTCCGCCCGGGCGGCCTCGGCGAGCAGGTCGAGTACGGCGTCGGCCTGGACGGGTGCGAGCACGTCCAGTGTCTGGATCTCGCGGCCGGGTGCGGGGAGGGGTACGTCAGTCGTCATACGGACGAGCGTACGGCGGGTCGCCCGCCGGGTGGCGGTACGGCCGGGCGGTGGAGAGAGCGCCGGGAGCGGTGTCGCCGTATTCCCGGTATTCCGATTGCCGCGCCCGGCGGGGTCGGGTAGGAAGCTCGCATGCTCAGGGGTAGCAAGGTCGGTCTCAGGGGCCGGCGCGAGGACGACATTCCGATCCTGCGGGCCGGGCTCTACGACGACGTGGCCGAATCCTCGCGGTCGAGCGGCGCGCCGTGGCGGCCGGCCGTTCCCGGTCCGCAGGACTCGCGGCTCGTGCTGGACGACGGGGACCAGACGCAGGTCCCGTTCTCCGTGGTCGAACTGGACGGTGACGCGCTGATCGGTGCGGCGTCGCTCTGGGGCATCGACACCCACAACCGGACCGCGCACGTGGGGTTGCGCCTGCTGCCCTCCGCGCGCGGCAGGGGGTTCGGCGCCGATGTCGTCGGGACCCTCTGCCACTACGGCTTCGTCGTGCGCGGCCTGCGGAGGCTGCAGATCGAGACGTTGGCGGACAACCCCGCGATGCTGCGCTCCGCCGAACGCAACGGCTTCGTCCGCGAGGGCGTACTGCGCTCGTCGGCCTGGGTGCTGGGCGAGTTCGTCGACGAGGTGTTGCTCGGTCTCCTCGCCGAGGAGTGGAAGTCGGGCATGCGGAATTCGTCCGCTGAGACGCGTTTCTGACGGGAAGGCAACCAGCTCGTAACCCCGAAGGCCTGTCGCGCTACGCGCGTTGACCCTAGGCTTCCGCACGCACGACTCAGACATGTCAACACCACGTACCGCACGCTGAACACTCACAAGGGGACCGATGTCAGCGACTCCGAAGAAGAACCGAGCCACCCGGCGGCTGCTCGCGCTGGCGGTCGGTGTGGCCACGGTGAGCACGCTCGCCGCGCTGCCGGCCGTCGCCCACGACCGTGGGGGCAGCCACGGCCATGGCAGCAGCTCCGGCCACGGTCACGGCAAGCAGCCCAGCACGGTCGACGTGCAGTTGCTCTCCTTCAACGACCTGCACGGCAACCTGGAGCCGCCGACCGGATCGTCCGGCACGGTCTCCGAGACCCAGGCCGACGGCACCGTGAAGTCGGTGGCCGCGGGTGGCGTCGAGTACCTCGCCTCCTCGCTGCGCACCGCGCGCCAGGGGCACCCGTACTCCGTCACCGCCGCCGGCGGCGACATGGTGGGCGCGAGCCCGCTGCTCTCCGGGCTCTTCCACGACGAGCCCACGATCGAGGCGCTCAACGGCCTGGACCTGGACGTCACGGCGGTCGGCAACCACGAGTTCGACGAGGGCATCGACGAGCTGACCCGTCTGCAGAAGGGCGGCTGTCACCCGGTCGACGGCTGTTACGAGAAGGGCAAGAAGTTCCAGGGCGCGGACTTCCCCTACCTCGCGGCCAACGTCACCAGCGAGAAGACCGGCAAGCCGGTGCTCAAGCCGTACTTCGTGTGGAAGAAGAACGGCGTCAAGATCGGTTTCATCGGAGTGACCCTGGAGGGCACGCCGAACATCGTCACGGCCAACGGCGTCAAGGGACTCCAGTTCCACGACGAGATCGAGACGGTCAACAAGTACGCCAAGGAGCTGGACCGCCAGGGCGTCAAGTCGATCGTCGCGCTGATCCACGAGGGCGGGGCCCCGGCCTCCGGCTCGTACAACTACGACTGCGACAGCGGGGGCGACGGCGCGGGCATCTCCGGCCCGATCGTGGACATCGCCAAGGGCATCTCCCCGAAGGTCGACGCCCTCGTCACCGGCCACACCCACAACGCGTACGTCTGCACGATCCCGGACCCGGCGGGCAAGCCGCGCATGGTCACCTCGGCCGCGTCCTTCGGCAAGCTCTACACGGACACGACCCTCACCTACGACCGCCGCACCGACGACATCGTGCGTACGTCGGTGAAGTCCGCGAACCACGTCGTCAGCCGTGACCAGGCCAAGGCGTCGGACATGACCGCGCTCATCGCCCGCTGGAACGCGCTGGCCGCCCCGATCGCGAGCCGCCCGCAGGGTTACATCTCCGCCGACATCAACGGACGCGGCTCCACCGCCCTGGAGAAGCCGCTCGGCAACCTGATCGCCGACGCGCAGGCGGAGGGCCTCGCCCCTGCCGACCAGGGCGGCGCACAGGTCGCCTTCATGAACCCGGGCGGCATCCGCGCCGACCTCGTGTACGCCAACTCCGGCGGCGAGGGCGACGGGGTGGTGACGTACGGCGAGTCCTTCACCGTGCAGCCGTTCACCAACATGATGAACGTGGTCGACCTGTCCGGCGCCAACCTGATCGCCGCGCTCCAGCAGCAGGTCAGCGGCCTCAACGAGGCCAGCCCGAAGATCCTCCAGGTCTCCAAGGGCCTCACCTACACGCTCGACCTGACGAAGACCGGCGCCGCCCGTGTCTCCGCGGACAGCATCAAGCTGAACGGTGAGGCGATCGACCCGGCGAAGACCTACCGCGTCGCGATGAACGAGTTCCTCGCGGGCGGCGGCGACGGCTTCCCGGCCCTCGCCCTCGGTACGAACAAGCTGGTCGGCCCGTCCGACCTGGACCTGTTCAACGCCTACCTGGCGGCCCACTCCACGGCCGCCGCCCCGCTGGCCCCGCCGGCCACGGACCGCATCACGATCGTGCAGTAGTCCACGCGGACGGTGAGGGGGCGGTGGGCCGAGGGTCGGCCCGCCGCCCCTTTCGCGGAGGCCGAACTCTACGAGCCCCTCCGGTCGGCCGAGACTCTGGAAGAGTCGCGACGGAACCTCGCGGAGAGGCTCGCGGATTCGGCCAAGGCCAAGCGTCTCGTCCAGATCATGGACGAGGCGCTCCCCGAGGTGAGGTGCGTGCGCTTCACGTCTGCCTCCCTGGTCGTGCTCGGCGGTGCGGTCGCGCCGCAGTTGTGCCGGCTGAGCGGGGACCCGACCGCCTCAGGCCCAGCGGGGCGCGTCGCTGCCCCACCGGGTCGGGGCCTGCTTCCAGTTCTCGGGGGCGCCCTCGTAGTGGATCGGGGGCAGGGCGTGGGAGAGGAGTCCGTAGGGGGACGGGGTCTCGGTGAGCCAGGGAGCGGGGTCGTAGCCGTGGCCTTCGGCCGGGACGGCGTCGATGCCGTGCAACAGCCAGGACGCCGTGCCCGCCAGGGAGAAGCGGAGATGCCGTCCGCCGCCTTCGGTCCGGCGCTCGCCCAGCGCGCGCAGGACGGCGGCGGCGAGCAGGTAGCCGGTGGCGTGGTCCAGCGCCTGCGCGGGCAGCGCGCCGGGCCGGCCGTCGTCCGACGCCTCGATGGCGGCGATACCCGTACCGGCCTGGACCAGGCTGTCGAAGCCGCGCCGTTCCGCCCAGGGGCCGGACCAGCCCCAGGCGCACAGCTGGGCGACGATCAGGCCGGGGCGCCGGGCGAGGAGCGCGTCGGGGCCGAGGCCGAGCCGGTCCAGCGAGCCGGGACGGTAGCCGGTGACCACGACGTCCGCCCCGGCGAGGAGTTCCTCGAAGGCCCGCGCGTCGGCGGGGGCCGCGAGGTCCAGCAGCGTGGAGCGTTTGCCCGGACCGGTGTCGGCGTGCGCGTCCGGGTCCTCCCGGAGCCAGGGGGCGTCCACCCGCAGCACGTCGGCGCCGAGCAGGGCCAGGGTGCGGGTCGCGACGGGGCCGGAGATGGTGCGGGTGAGGTCCAGGACCCGTACCCCTTCGGCCGGGAGGGACGCGGGAGTCAGGGGCCGGGGGCCGCCCTCGCCGATGCGCGCCGACTCGGTCAACGGCAGCCCGGCCGGGGCGGGTTCGGAAGTCACGGCCACGGCGAGGCCGCCGGCCGCGTAGACCGTCTCCTGGATCTCCACCGCCGTGCGCGAGGCCAGTTCCTTCGCGACCGGCTCCACGAGGTCCTCGTCGTTCCCGGTGTCCGGAAGACCGAGCGCGTGGAGCAGACGGGTGCGGTGGTGCGGGTAGTTGGCGTGGCTGCGTACCCATCCGTCGGCCGTCGGCCAGAACCGGGACAACGGGGCGAAGGAGGTGGGCGTCTCGCCGTCGACCGTGAGGTGGCGTTCGCTGATGAACGCGGTGGCCACCGCGCCCTCGTCCACCCGTACCGCCGGGACCGGAACCCCGTTGCGGAGCGCGAGGAGCTCCGCCGCCGCGAGCGAGGCGGTTCCCACACTGGCGCGGGCGAGCTCCCGTACCGGCAGCCGGGACGGCAGGACGGCACCGGCCCCGACATAGGACACGGAGTCCAGCAGTTCGCTCCGGCCTCCCAGGGCGGTCCAGGCGTATGTGGTCGCGGCGTCCTCGGTGTGCGTCATCGGATCATTGTGTGAGAGGCGGCAGGTGATTCCAAGGGGCGGTGAGCGAGTACCGGTCGAGGCCGCCGGAGGTCGCGGGTCGTCGGCCCCGGCCTGACTCGATGCCCCAGGAACCGCAGGTCATACGGTTCGCGTCCGTGAGGGACATGCGGCAACACGAAAGGAAACCTGCGGACACCCGTGAGCCGGACACCCGAGAGCCGGAGAACCGCGAACCCGCCGGGCCGCAGGGCAACGACAGCCTCGGCTGCCTGCTCGCCGGCCTCGGCGCTGCGGTCGCGCCGCTCGCGTGGGCGCCCAAGGCGTTCATCAGCGTCGAAGGCGGGCTGGAGGGCCATGCCCGCGATCTGAGCGTGCTCTACGTCGATCTCCCGCTCATCGTGCTCGGCGGCGGGCTCGTACCCGCTGTGGCCTGGGCGCTGACCCGCCGGTGGACCCACCGGCGGTGGGCCCCGGTCCTCGTCGCCGTGGCCGCCCTGGCGCTCGGGATCGGGGGACTCCTGGAGTGGTGGACGCCCGAGCATCCGGCGAACCCGGGGGACGGGCCGGGGATGTGACGGGCGGGCCCGGCGCCCGTGCCGTTCTGGGCGGGAGTACGGTGCCGAGCACGGCTGCGGACAGCGGCGGAAGGGTGGGGCGGCTGTGCGGGCAGGTCTGGCGGGTGTGCGGGCGTGGAGCGTGCGGCGCAAGGTGACGGCTTACGTGGTCGCCCAGGTGGTGCTGGCGGGCGCGTGGCTCGCCGTGTGCTTGGGCGCGGATCTGGATGTTCCCGTGGCGTTCGTGGTCGCGGGGTGGGTCGGGCCCGCTGTGGGCGGCCTGGTAGGGCTGGTCAACGCCACGAACGGCCGCACCGGAAGCGGCGGCCCGAGCGACTGAACCTGGGCAGTGGCCCGCATCCGCCCGCCGATCCCGGTGACGCCTTCGGACGACCGGGATTCACGCCCGCCCGGCCGGCTCCGGTACACGCGCCCGCTCCGACCGCCCGAGGGTGAACCACACCGCCTTGTGGCCGGGCAGCCGGTCGTCCAACGACGTGGTGCCCCAGGCCAGCGCCAGGCTCTCCACGATCAACAGGCCGCGTCCGCCGGGTTGGTCGAGCCCGGGACGCCCGGCGGCGAGCGCTTGGACGGCGAGTGGGTCGAAGTCCGCGACGGAGACGGTGACCCGCTTCCGGTTCACCGCCACATGCACTCGAACCAGTGACGAACTGGTGTGCCGGTACGCGTTGGTGACCAACTCCGTGACGCAGAGCTTCGCGTCGTCCACGAGTTCGCCGTGCTGCTCCTTCGCCAGGAGCGACGCGACGAACGCCCTCGCGATACGGGCTGACGACGCGGTGTTCGGCAGCGTGAGCCGGTAACGCTCGCCGCCGAGCGGGTCGGGCGGTGCGGGGGCCGGGGTGGTGGTGGTCATGTGCGTACTCCCGTCGCGGTCGGGTCAGTGGTGCCTGGCACCGGGAGGGAGCCGTGGCGATGGCCGTAATCTGGTACGCCCTCAAGGCGTGTGTGTACGGCTGCACTTCGGGCTCTTCGACCTGCTTGCCGGTGCTGTGAGGAGACACTAGCGCGCGGTCTCACTTGTGCACCTTTATCGGCTCATTAAGTGACCGAATGGATTACGGTGAGGCCGCCAGCGAGACTGTGAGCCGACCAGAGGAGAGCGTGATGCCACCGAGAAAGGCGCCCACGGCCCGGCAGTGCCGCGTGGGGATCGAGCTGCGCAAGATGCGCCAGCATGCGGGACTCGCCTTGGCCGAGGCGGCGACCCTGCTCGGTACCGACCGCACCGCCATCAGCAACACGGAATCCGGGCGCTTCGGGGTGAGTGCGGATCGGGTGCGAACGTGGGCCGGCGGCTACGGGTGCCCCGACTCGGCCTACGTGGAGGCCTTGGCCGCTATGGCGGAGGAGCGGGTCAAGGGCTGGTGGGAGGAGTATCGGGGCGAGTTCACCAGTGGAGCGTTGGATCTGGCGGAACTGGAGCATCACGCGGTCGGTATTCGGTCCATGCAGGTGATCTACCAGCCTGGACTGCTGCAGAACGAGGACTACGCCAACGCCGTGTTCGATCAGGCGGTGCCGCAGCTGATCCCGGCTCGTCGGCGTCGGCTGATTTCGCATCGATTGAGGCGCCGAGACGTCCTCGACCGGGTCGACGCGCCCGTGTGTACGTTCCTGATCCACGAAACCGCGCTCCGGATGGTGTTCGGTAACTCCCGGGTGGCTCGCGGGCAGCTCGACCATCTGCTCAGGGAGTCGGAGCGGGAGAACGTCGTGGTCAGGGTGGTTCCCTTCGCTGCGGGCGGCTTCCCGGAGACCGGCAGCGCGACGCAATATGTCTACGGCCCGGTTCCACAGCTGGATACCGTGCAGATGGACACGGCGACCGGACCTGCATTCCTGGATGCCGAGACCCGCCTCGTCAACTATCGGGCCGCACTGGACCGGGTGGAGGAGCTGTCGCTCGGCCGAGGGGAGTCCAGGGACTTCATTCGAAAGGTCGCACAACAAGTGTGAAGGCGTGAGAACCATGGAAATTCAGTGGCGCAAGTCCTCCAAGTCGTCTGCCCCCGAGGGCAACAACTGCCTGGAGCTGGCCGAGTACGACGGTGAGATCCTGCTGCGCGAGAGCGACAACCCGGACGTGGTCGTCCGGACGACGCGCGTCAAGCTCCGGGCCTTCCTGGGCGGCGTCAAGGAAGGCGAATTCGACGACCTGGCGTGAGCGTCTCTGGTCTCATCGCGGTATGCGCTTCGGGCGGCCCTCACCGGCGCAGGTGAGGGCCGCTTTCGATTTTCGTACTACATGTGTAGAGCTCTCGGGTTCACTCGTTAGACGTCAAACTCTTGATACGGAAGCGCGTCAAGCGCTAGCTTCGTAACGCTCGACCGCCGCCCGTGCGGCGGTCAACTCCCCGAACATCTGCGCCTGTTGGGGGAGGTGAGCCCGAGCGCCCCTGCTCTGCGGCCCGTCACGCCGGTTGCGGGCGGGGGCGTCCTCGGCGCTGAACAAGGAGGCCACCCCGTGCACGACTCGCTCCCGCCGACCGCAACGCCCCCGAACCTCTACCGCTGCGAGCGGGTCACCTATCACGCGGTCGAAGACGACGAGATCGTGGACGCGGCGCACTCCACCACCAACACCCCGCTCGAAGCCATTCGTTGGGTCCAGGGACAGGTGCGCGCCATCGTCGCGCACCTCCCGCCCGGTGAGGAGCTACAGGCCCGGCGCTGGGACGAGGGTGGCGGCTGTATCGGGGCGCTTGCCGCGCTCCACCGGGGTGAGGCGTGCGGGTTCACCCTCCGGCACGGCGACTTCTGGAGCGAGTGGAACTTACGCCCCTGGGGCGAGGCGGACGTCTTCGCAGCCCGGTCCGAGGGGCTCGGCTCGCGATGCCAGGGCGTGGAGTTGTTCCTCCGGATGCCCGAAGACCTCGACCTCCGCGACCAGTTCTGAATCTTCGGGCTGCCGACAGCGGCCCCGGGGCACGTCAGGGGTGCGTCAACGTTGCGGACCGTCTCGTCAGGGGTGCATCAAGGCCGCACGCCGGGGGAGTCGGGCGTCCCTAACGTCGACCGAGGAGGGCCGGGATCGAACCGGTGGCACGGAGCCGACGTGGCCACGGCGCGGCTCTCCACGGGGCGGGGTGGTGCGCGCGACCCAGGACGCGTCCAGGACGCGTGGTGCCGCGCGGTCGCCCGGCTCGTCCACCCGGGCCGTCCGGTGCCGGTGCGGGCCCGTCGCCTCCCCTCCCGGGACAGCGACGGCCGAACGGGCCGTCGCCCGCGACCAGACGAGAGTCAGGGACCCTGGTGCATTCGTACGAGACACCGTCCGAGAAGTCCGCTCGGACCCCATCGCCGCGCCCGCAGTTCCACCGCGCCGGGCCGGGCACCGCACCCACCGCCACGACGGCCGCGTCGGTGCTCAACCTCCAGCGCCTCGCGGGCAACGCCGCGGTGACCCGGATGCTGGGAGGGGAACACGAGCACGGCGCCGGATGCCACCACGGCACACCGGTGCAGCGGTCGTCGGTGCTCGACGCGCTCCGGACGCCCGGCACCCCGGTCGACCCGCGCATCCGTGCCAAGGCCGAACAGGGTCTGGGTACGGACCTCAGTGACGTACGGGTGCACAGTGGCCCCGAGGCGCACCGCTCGGCAGCCGAACTCGGTGCCCGTGCCTACACGTCGGGCCGCCACATCGTGGCCGGTGAGCGGGGCATGGACGAACACACCCTGCTGCACGAGCTGACCCACACCTGGCAGCAGCAGCGCGGCCAGGTCGCGGGTACGGACAACGGCACCGGTCTGCGCGTCTCGTCGCCGGGCGACCGGCACGAGAACGAGGCGGAGTCCTGGGCCCACCTCCTTGCGAAAGTGCCGGCGCGGAGGCCGGGTGCCGGAGAGCGCGACGGCACCGAGCGGGCGGCACCGGCGCCCGCGCACGCCGGGCCGTCGATTCAGCGGGTTCCCGCACGCGACGAGGAAGGCGGGGGAGCGTCGGCGGGCGGGAGCGAGACGACGACACGCCTGTTCAAGACCTTCGCCAATGTGTTTCCCGAGGCCGCTCCCCTCATCGTCCAGGCGATCGGCAACGCGATGGCGGAGAAGGGCACCAAGGTCTACGCGAGCGGGGTCGCCCTGAACGGGGCCGTAGGACTGGGCGAGATCATCCGGGGGGTCTACCGGTTCCAGCGAGAAGGACACGTGCCCAGCGCCTACCGAGCCCTCTTCGGCGCCATGAACCTGATCGGTGCGACCACCTACGGCGTCAGCCAAGTCCTCGAAGACGACCAGAAGGTCATCGCGTCGGCGGTCGGCGCCGCCGTGCAGGGCCTGTCCTACATGGGCATCATCGTCACCAACATGCACATCGTCCTGGAGGACGAGCGGAAGCTCGCGCGGCACATGGCGGAGGGGGACGCCGGTACCTCCTCCGCCATCTCCCTGCACTCCGGGCAGAACCAGCTACGCCAGAGAAGGGCCTCTTCTGCCACTCGCTCGACCGAGTCCCCGCGAGCCGCCGGATCCACGCGAGCTCCGCAACTTCCGATGCTGGACTTCGGGGAGCCCGGTCTCGGCCTCACCTGACGCGCTCGGCGGCCGGGACCGTCCGCTGATCCGGCGGGAACCCACCCACGCGTGAGCGCCGGAGAGGGCTTGGAGCCCCAGGAATAACCGGGCCCCCTGGGGCAATTGCTTCCGCGTGCCGCACGGCCGCCCCCGCCGTCCCCCGTCCCTCAGCCGATCTCTGGCGGCGGCGTGGGCGCCCCCGGCAGCCGGATGACCGCCTCCGTGCCGCCGCCGTCGCCCGCCGGTCGCAGGGACACCTCGCCGCCGGACTGCTGGACCGAGCGGGCGACGATCGACAAGCCGAGTCCGGAGCCGGGGAGTTGGCGGGCGGAGGGGGAGCGCCAGAAGCGCTCGAAGACGTGCGGGAGGTCGTCGGCGGGGATGCCGGGACCGTGGTCGCGCACCTTCAACTCGCCCCGGTCCAGGGTGACCTCGATGGTGCCGCGCGCCGGGCTGAACTTCACCGCGTTGTCCAGGATGTTGACGATCGCGCGCTGGAGTGCGGCCGGTTCGCCGCGTACGTACCAGGGAGCCAGCTCGGCGGTGATGGTCAGCTCGGGGCCGCGCAGCCGCGCGCGTTGCAGGGCGGTACGGGTGATGTCGTGCAGGCCCACCACCTCCAGCGGGCCGGGCTGGGCGGCGTCCGGGCGGGCGAGTTCCTGGAGGTCGCCGATGAGCGCGGCCAGCTCCGTCATCTGGGCGGTGACCGAGGCCATCAGGGCCTTCCGGTCGTCCGGCGGGATGGCCCGGCCCGTCTCCTCGCTGCGGGCCAGCAGCTCGATGTTGGTGCGGAGCGAGGTCAGCGGGGTCCGCAGCTCGTGCCCGGCGTCGGCGATCAGCTGGGACTGGCGGTCGCGGGAGGTCGCGAGGGAGGCGGTCATCGAGTTGAAGGAGCGCGACAGCCGGGCGATCTCGTCCTCGCCCTCCACCGGGATGCGGACGGTCAGGTCCTCGGTGCGGGCGACGTGCTCGACGGCCAGGGTCAGTTCGTCCACCGGGCGCAGCCCGGACCGCGCGATCCACATACCGGCCGCCCCGGCGGCGAGGACGCCGATCCCGGAGACGGCGAGGAGCAGCCAGGCGAGGGCGGAGAGCGGGTCCGTCACCTCGCTCATCGGGCGGCCGATGGTGACGGCGGTGTCGGTGGGGGGCTGGGTGAGCAGGTGGTAGGTGTAGACCCGCATCCGTACGCCGTTCTCGGCGGTCTCGGTGTGCAGGGCGTAGCGCTCCCGGCCTTCGGCCACCGCGATGTCGGCTTCGGTCACCGGGATCTTGGAGTCCTCGTCGATGGAGCAGACGGTGCCGCTCGAATCGATGACCTGGAAGGCGATTCCTCCCACGGCGGGCGTCATCTGCTGCTGCTTGCCGCCGGCGCAGGAGTCGAGCAGGGGGCGCACGTCGCTCAGCCGGGAGCTGCGCAGCGACTCGTCCATGCGGTGTTCCAGCTGCTGCTTGGTCACGAACCAGCAGGCCACCGCGACCGCCGCCACCGCGACGGCCACCGCGAGGGCGACCAGCAGGGCGAGGCGGGAGCGGAGCGGCAGGGTGCGGAGCCGGCGCACCAGGCGCCTCACCCCTCGCCGCCGGACCGCAGGGCGTACCCCACCCCGCGCACGGTGTGCACGAGGCGGGGTTCGCCGCCGGCCTCGGTCTTGCGGCGCAGGTACATCACGTACACGTCCAGGGAGTTGGAGCTGGGTTCGAAGTCGAAGCCCCAGACGGCCTTGAGGATCTGTTCGCGGGTGAGGACCTGGCGCGGGTGCGCGAGGAACATTTCCAGCAGGGTGAACTCGGTACGGGTCAGCTCGACGGGGCGGTTGCCCCGGGTGACCTCGCGGGTGGCGAGGTCCATGCGCAGGTCGGCGAAGGAGAGCACGTCGTCGTCGGTGATGTCGGCGCTCGCCGCCGCCGCGTAGGAGCTGCGGCGCAACAGGGCGCGGATGCGGGCGAAGAGCTCGTCCAGCTCGAAGGGCTTGACGAGATAGTCGTCGGCGCCCGCGTCGAGGCCGGTGACCCTGTCCCCCACGGTGTCGCGGGCGGTGAGCATGAGGATGGGCGTGGTGGTCCCGGTGGCCCGGATGCGGCGTGCGGCGGTGAGGCCGTCCATCCGGGGCATCTGGATGTCCAGCACGATGAGGTCGGGGTGGTACGCCTCGGCTTTGGTCAGGGCGTCGTAGCCGTCGACGGCGACCTCGGTGGCGTACCCCTCGAACGCGAGGCTCCGCTGGAGCGCCTCGCGTACGGCGGGTTCGTCGTCGACGATCAGGATGCGCTGCGGATCGTCTTCGGCGGGGCTCATCGCTCGGCGTCCTCTTCTCGTTGTCGCTGCTCGTCGCAGTCACGGCTGCTCGTCGCGGTCACGGTCGTTCTCAGCCTCGCACGCCGGGCGGGCCGACCGGAGGTCCGGCGGCGCTCAGGAGCCGTCGCCGGAGCGCAGGGTCTCCAGGTCTGCCTTGACCGTGTTGACGGGGATGGCGAAGCCGAGGCCGACGCTGCCGGCGCTGGAGCTGCTGGTGCTGCTGGAGGAGCTGGGGGAGTACATCGCGGAGTTGATGCCGATGATCTGGCCGCTCATGTTGATCAGCGCGCCGCCGGAGTTGCCCGGGTTGAGCGAGGCGTCGGTCTGCAGGGCCTTGTAGGTGGTGGTGGAGGAGCCGGTGTCGCCGTTGAACTGCTGGCCGCCGAACTCGAACGGCCACTGCTGCTCGCCGCTGCCGCCCTGGCCCCCGCTGCCGTAGCCGCCGAAGCCGCCGGACCCGTCGGTGCTGCTCGAACCGCTGGAGTCGCTCTCCTCCTTCGCGACCGTGACGTCCCGGTCCAGCGCGGAGATGATGCCGCTGGTGACGGTTCCGGTCAGGCCCTCGGGGGAGCCGATCGCGACGACCTGGTCACCGACCGCGATGTCCGAGGAGTCGCCGAGGGTGGCCGTCTTCAGGCCGCTCGCGTTCTCCAGCTTGATGAGGGCGAGGTCCTTGTCCGCGTCGGTGCCGACCACGTCCGCGGTGTAGGTCTTGCCGGTGGAGAGGGTCACCTTGATCTCCGAGGCGCCGGTGATCACGTGGTTGTTGGTGACGATCTCGCCGTCCGAGGTGATGACCACGCCGGAGCCGGTGGAGTCGCCCGCGGTGGAGGTGGCGCCGATCTCGACGATCGCGGGGGAGACGGCCGCCGCCACCCCGGCGACGGTGCCCGCGCTGCCGGCCGAGACGGTGGTGCCGCTGACGACGCTGCTGGCGCTGGTGCCGCCGGAGCCGTTGTCCGAGAGGTCGCCGACCAGGGCGGCGGTGCCGCCGCCGACCGCCGCCGCCGCGATGGCGACCGCCGCGAGCAGCGCGTAGGGCCGCTTCACCTTCCGCGCGGGCTGCTGGGGGAGCGGTGCGGGGGCGGGGTACCCGGCGTACTCGGGGAAGTCCGAGAACCCGCCGCCGCCCGCGCCACCCGGCCACACCGTGGTCTGCGGGTCCACGGCGACCGGCTGGGCCGGCTCGTACGCCGGGGGCGGGGGGTACGCGCCGTCGGCGGCGGGCTGCGGTGCGGGGTGCGACTCGGTGCCGTACGAGTCGTTGCCGTACGTGGGATACGTCGGGTACTCGCCGCTCGGGCGGGGGCTCTCAGTCATGGGGAAAGCGTGTCCGCGGAACATGAGAGGAGCCTGAGCCCCTGCTGAGAAGCCGGGCAGAACCTCGCGGGGCTCGTCAGGGACAGCATGCGTCGACGTGTCCGAACAGCGGTTGGCGATCACTGGAGCGATGAATGTTCACGAGCTTTGGCGGTGCTCCACGTCGCAGACGTGTGGGTCGCCGGGCAGGCCCATGACGTTCAACACGGGTCCCTGGCTTTCGAGGATCTCGAAGGTGAAATTCGCCGCTGTCGGGATCACCACGAGCGAGCACTGGTCGCCGAAGGTCAGCGGCGGATACGGCTCCCAGGAACAGCCGGCCTTGTCCAAGGCGGAAACGACGTCCCGGTGGCTGAGTCCCGCCGGGAAGGTGCCCGTCCCCTCGACCACTGACGGGGGCAGTTCGACGACGTCACGCCAGGTCTGGACGCAGACGAGAGACACCTTCCGGCAGCGGCAGACACTCAGCTCAAGGTCTCCGTAGGCGAAGAGCCTCGGCCATCCCCTGTTCCGACTCGTCGTTCCGATGTCCCACGGCTCGCCGAGAGCCGCGGTCACGTCGCTCCAGTCGGCTCCGCTGAACACCGGGCCCAGTCGGCCCGTCTTCGCCATGCTGATCAGGACATCGAGAATCTCCATGGGGCGGAGCCTGACAGGTGTCCTGACCAGCGGTCCAGCGGGTTCAGGGGCTCAGGCTTGTCCGGCTCGGGCTCGGGTGTCGGCGGAACTCGTGAACATCACTCGACCGTGGATCCGAGTGCCTCCCCAACCCGTGAACGACTGACGGCACTACCGGTGAACAGAGCCACGCGGTCCTCCCGCCGGTTCCCGGACGTGTCCGGACGGGGCGTGTTCCGAGTGGCGTCCGTCCTGAGCGCTCATCCGGTGCTCCCTCACCCGGCGTTTCCCGTGCGTGCGGCCGGTGCGGGCGCTCGCCGGGGCCACCTGGGAGCCGGGTTCGTGCCCGTGCCACGTAGGCTGCTGCCGTCTGGCCGACGCGGCGGAGTGGGGGAGCGGGCGGATGAGTGGTACGAGGGATGTGTTCCAGCCGCTTCGGGCGCTGGATCCGCAGGTCGTCGGGGGTTACCGGCTGGTCGCCCGGCTGGGTGCCGGTGGCATGGGCCGGGTCTACCTCGCGTACACCCGGGGCGGGCGGCCGGTGGCGGTCAAGGTGGTACGGCCGGAGCTGGCGGACGACCCCGGTTTCCAGCGGCGGTTCGCCAGGGAGATCAAGGCGGCCCAGCGGGTCCGCGGGGTGTACACCGCCGAGGTGATCGACGCCGACGTGCACGGTGAACCGCCGTGGCTGGCCACGTCGTACGTACCCGGGCCGTCCTTGTCGCAGGCCGTGGCCCGGCAGGGACCGCTGTCGGTCCCCGCCGTGCTGTGGCTGATGGCGGGGATGGCGGAGGCGCTGCGGGCCATCCACGCCGAGGGCATCGTGCACCGGGACCTGAAGCCTTCGAACGTGCTGCTGGCCGTCGACGGCCCGCGCGTCATCGACTTCGGCATCGCGACGGCGGCCGACGCGACCGCGTACACGGTCACCGGGCAGGCGGTCGGCACGCCCGCGTACATGGCTCCCGAGCAGGCGTCCGCGGGAGAGGTCACCGGAGCGGCCGACGTCTTCTCCCTCGCCCAGACGGCCGCGTTCGCGGCCCTGGGCGAGCCGCTCTACGGCGAGGGCCAGGGCGTCGACGTGCTGTACCGGATCGTGCACTCCGAGCCCGACCTCTCGTCGCTGCCCGAGTCCTTGCGCCCGCTCTTCGCCCGGTGCCTGTCCGCGGACCCGGCGGACCGGGCCACCCCGGACGAGGTTCTGGAATGGTGCCGGGGGCGGCTGGGGCCGGATTCGGACGGGGGCGGGGCACCGGCCGTGTGGCGGCGGTTCAGCGAGCAGGACGTCGAACTTCCGCCGCCGCTGCCCGATCCCACCCCGGTGGGGACGCGGGTGGAGCTACCACCACCGGCACAGGACCGGCCGCAGTTCCCGTCCGCCTTCCCGCTCCCCTCGGGCGGGGCACCCCGGACGGCGGCGAAGCGCGGATGGCGCACCGCTCTGATATCGGCCGCAGCCGTGGCGGGGGTCGCGGCACTGGTCGCGGTGGTCGCCCCGCCGGTCATGGGCGCGGTACGCAAGGGCGTCCACCAGATCGTCGCCCGCCCGTCGGATTCCACCGGCACGCAGGTCCTGGGCGCCGGCGAAGGTGCGTCCGGGGCTTCCTCCGCCTCGCCCCGGAACCCGAAACCCCAGCCGTACCCCCTGGTCTACCTGGATGCGAAGACCTCGGCGAACTTCGACGACCCGACCGTGAAGGTGGAAGACGGCACGGGGGAACTCCGTTTCGGATGCGAGACGCCCGGTTGTGAACTGAAGGGCGACACGCTGGTGTTCCGGCTGATGGTCAACTTCCGGGGCATCACCGTCGACGACTGCCGTTCGGCCTTGACGGACCGCGAGGATCACAGCCTCCCACTCGCCGCCGCCGCGGACGGGAGCGAGATCTGCGTCAAGAGCGCCTCGGGGGACATCGGGCTGCTCGTGATCGGGATCAAGTCGACCGCGGTACCGGACGCCGGCTTCGTCCAGGCCGACATGACGATCTGGCGGGGAGCGGCGTAACGGCCGTCCGCGAGGGGTGGCCGCCGCTTTCCCTCGGCCCGGGAAGGGGCGCCGGAGCGGAGCGCGGTGCCCGTACGAGTCGGTGCCGTGCGCGGAACACGACGGACGCCTCAAGCGGGAAAGTCGGTCAGCCGACGCAGGGTGAACGGCTCGGCGAGGATCTCGTCCAGGACCCGGGCCACGTGCTGGAAGTGCGGCAGCGAGAAGTGGTGGTCCAGGGCGGCGTCGTCGGCCCACTCCTCGACGATGATCATGCGGTCCTCGCGGCCGGGCTCGCCGAACGGCTGGTAGCCGAGGCAGCCCTCCTCGGCGAGGGACGGCGCGATCATCGCGTGCAGCTCGTCGCGCAGACGCTTCTCCTGGCCCGGTTTGGCGGTGAAACGGGCGATGACGGTGAGGCTGTTCGTCATGGGACGACTCCTGGTGGTCGCGGGGGTTCGACGTGCGTGGGTGGACGAGTTCCATCCTGCGGGCCGGGCCCCGGACCACCCAGAGCCCCACTCGACCCGGGCACACCGTGCCTGGGTCTGTCAGGACCAGGCACCGCGTTCTGCCGTACCGCCGCACCCCCGCGCGGCCGTGGTGGACACTGGGCGCATGGACCGTGCCCGGCAGCTCAGCGAGTTCCTCGTCTCCCGGCGGGCCCGCCTGCGCCCCGAGGAGGCCGGCGCGGTGAACTTCGGCGGCCGGCGCCGGGTCCCCGGACTGCGCCGGGAGGAACTGGCCCTGCTGGCCGGGGTGAGCGTCGACTACTACACCCGCCTCGAACAGGGGCGGGCCCCCAACGTGTCCGCCGACATCCTGGACGCCGTCGCGGGCGCGCTCCGTCTCGACGCGGACGAACGCGCCCACCTCCACAACCTCGCCAGGCCCGCCGCCGTACGCGAAGTCCCGGGCGGACCCCAGCAGGTCGGCCCCGAGATGCGGCAGACGCTGGACGCGCTCGACGCGGTCCCCGCCTACATCATCGGACGGCGGCTGGACATCCTGGCCTGGAACAACTTGGCACGGGCTCTGATAGCCGACTTCCCCGCGATCCCGGCGGCCGGGCGGAACATGGCCCGCCTGGTCTTCCTCGACGGCACCTCCAGGGACCTCTACCCCGACTGGGAGGTCAAGGCCCGCGACACCGTCGCCAACCTGCGCCTGGACGCGGGACGTCACCGGGGTGACCCCCTGCTGTCGTCCTTGGTCGACGAACTCACCCGGGGCAGCGCCGACTTCCGCCGGTTGTGGGCCGACCACGACGTTCGCGGGCGAACTCGGGGCCGTAAGCGCTTCGTCCACCCACAGGTCGGTGAACTCGCCCTGGACTACGTCGCCATGCGGGCGCCCGACGACCCCGACCTGACCATGATGATCTACAGCGCGCCACCCGGCTCCGAGGCCGCCACCGCCGTCCGGCTCCTGGCGGAGCTCACCGTCCTCCGCTGACGGGACGCGGCTACGGCGTGTGCGGCGAGGGCTCTCCGCAGCCGCAGGAGCGCCGTACCACCAGCGCGGACGGGAACTGCTTCAGCCGCTCCCGCCGGGAGCCGGAGACGCGCAGCGAGTCGTCGAGCACCAGGTCCACGGCGGCGCGCGCCATCGCCGGGCGGTCCGAGAAGACCGTGGTCAGCGGCGGGTCGGTGAGCCCGGCTTCCTTGACGTCGTCAAAGCCCGCGACGGCCAGCTCGCCCGGCACGTCGATGCGCAGCTCGCGGGCGGCCCGCAGGACGCCGATGGCCTGGTCGTCGGTGGAGCAGAAGATGGCCGGCGGCCTGTCCGGACCGGCGAGGAGACCGAGAGCCACCTGGTAGGCGTCGTAACGGTTGTACGGGGCTTGGAAGAGCCGGCCCTCGGTGGAGCGGCCGGACTCGTGCATCGCCCGGCGCCAGCCCTCGACGTGGTCGGCGACCGGGTCGCCGACGGACGGGGTGGACTCCACGCCGCCGAGGCAGGCGACGTACTCGTAGCCGTGTTCCAGCAGGTGGCGGGTGGCGAGCTGAGCGCCGCCGACGTCGTCGGTGACCACCGCTACGTCGTCGATCGCCTCGGGACGCTCGTGCAGCAGCACCACCCGGGCGTCCCACGCCTCTATCTCGGCGGCGGCCCGTTCGCTGGGGCCCTGGCTGACCAGGATCAGCCCGGAGACCCGCATGCCGAGGAAGGCCCGGAGGTAGTGGACCTCGCGCTCGTCGCGGTAGTCGGAGTTGCCGACGAGGACCATTTTCCCGCGCTCGGCGGCGGCCTGTTCGACGGCGTGCGCCATCTCCGCGAAGAACGCCTGCCGGGCGTCCGGCACGATCATCCCTATGAGGTCGGTCCGCCTCGACGCCATCGCCTGGGCAACCCGGTCGGGCCGGTAGCCCAGCTCCTTGATGGCGGCGAGTACCCGCTCGCGCGTGGCCGGGGCAACCGGCCTGGGTCCGTTGTTGATGACGTAGCTGACGACCGCGGTCGACGTACCCGCCAGTCTTGCCACATCGTCCCGCGTCACCTTGGCCACGCGCGGCAGTCTACGCGGATGGAACTACCTCTTCACAGGCGCGACCACGGGTTCCTCTTCGGCGACCTCCGCCGGTTCGGATCGCTCCGCCGGCCGGTCCGGCGGAGTGCCGCCCCGGGACGCCGTTTCCTGGGCCGCCTGCTTCCGCTCGCCCTTCTCCGGCGCGACGAAGCGGTAACCGACGTTGCGGACCGTGCCGATGAGCGACTCGTGCTCGGGACCGAGCTTGGCGCGCAGCCGCCGTACGTGGACGTCGACCGTGCGCGTACCGCCGAAGTAGTCGTACCCCCAGACCTCTTGGAGCAGCTGCGCGCGGGTGAAGACCCGGCCCGGGTGCTGCGCGAGGTACTTGAGCAGCTCGAACTCCTTGAAGGTCAGGTCGAGGACCCGGCCCTTCAGCTTCGCGCTGTACGTCGCCTCGTCCACGGAGAGATCGCCGTTGCGGATCTCCATGGGGGAGTCGTCGGCGGTGATCTGCTGCCGTCCGGTGGCGAGCCGGAGCCGGGCCTCGACCTCGGCCGGACCCGCCGTGTCCAGCAGGACGTCGTCGATGCCCCAGTCGGCGGTGACGGCCGCGAGGCCGCCCTCGGTGACGACGAGGATCAGCGGACAGCCCGGTCCGGTGGAGCGGAGCAGCTGGCAGAGGGAGCGGACCTGCGGGAGGTCACGCCGCCCGTCGACCAGGATGATGTCGGCACCGGGGGTGTCGACGAGAGCGGGTCCCTCGGCGGGGGCCACCCGCACGCTGTGGAGCAGAAGACCGAGGGCGGGGAGCACCTCCGTCGACGGTTGAAGGGCATTCGTCAGGAGCAGCAGAGAGCTCATCGCCGCTCACCTGCCTCGGTCGTCGGTCGATCGTGGTGCACGTTTCGCTCGCCCATTACGTCGGTCCTCCTCGTTCCCTGCGAGAGGGGCACTCCCGGGCCGGACCCGGGGGAGATGCGGCACATCACTTCGTCACTCTGAACGGCTGTACGGCTAAGCCCTGCGGCATTCGTCATACAGGTTTTACGGGTGCGGCCCCGCGCCCTGGGGTCGCTGAGCTTGTTGAAACGTCTCCGTAACAACGCGCGGAAAGCACAAAAGGACCCGGGGGCTGCTCTGCCCGGATCCTCTTCGCAGCAGAATAGCCCACATGAGTTCACTCTCCGAGGGTCGATTCGTGAGTTCTTCTGTTCCCTTGATCACGCGAACCCCGCAGTACGCCACATTGCTCACCGATGACGGGGTGCCGGTGGAGGCGGTGTACGAGCCGTGTACGGCAGGTGCCGGGCCGGGCGCCGCAGGGGTCGCGGAGCAGACGGCCGTCGTGGTCGCGCACGGTTTCACCGGCTCGCTCGACCGGCCCGCCGTCCGGCGCGCCGCGAGGGTGTTCTCGCAGCGTGCGGCCGTGGTGACGTTCTCCTTTCGGGGTCACGGAAAGTCCGGCGGAAAGTCCACCGTGGGAGATCGCGAGGTCCTCGACCTGGCCGCCGCAGTGGCCTGGGCGAGGTCTCTGGGGCACCGAAGAATCGTTACGGTCGGCTTCTCCATGGGCGGTTCCGTGGTGCTCCGGCAGGCCGCCCTGTATACGAAAAAAACCGTAGGCAATGAGGGGGCCGTTCGGGGGGTGGCGGAATCCCCGGGTTCTGCCTCCGGGCTCGACCGGGGCCGCCCGGCCTCCGGCCTCGCCTCCGCCCACGCCTCCGCCCGTGCCTCCGCCCACGTGGACGGAGTGATCTCCGTCAGCTCCCCGGCCCGCTGGTACTACCGGGGTACGGCGTCGATGCGTCGGCTGCACTGGATGGTCACCCGCCCCACCGGGCGCCTGGTCGGCCGGTACGGGCTGGGCACCCGCATCCACGACGAGGACTGGGACCCGGTGCCGCTCTCCCCGGTGGAGGCGGTCCCGCTGATCGCGCCCGCCCCGCTGCTGGTGGTGCACGGCGACCGCGACCCGTACTTCCCGCTGGACCACCCCCGGATGCTGGCGGACGCGGCGGCCGGGGGTGCCGTCGAACTGTGGCTGGAGCGGGGCATGGGACACGCCGAGAACGCGGCGGACGAAGCGCTGCTCGGCCGGATGGCCGACTGGGCCGTCGGCGGGTGACCCATGATGGACAGCGCGCGCGGCACGGCCGGGCGTGAGATTCCGCGTGACGCATGTGGTTCGTGCGACGCGTGTGGCACGTGTGACGCAATGACGAACGGACGACGAAAGGGGTGCCGCCATGGCTGCGGGCACGATCCGCTACTGGGCCGCGGCCAAGGCCGCCGCGGGCACCGCGGAGGAGCCGTACGCGGCGACGACACTGGCCGAGGCACTGGACGCCGCGCGCGGACGTCACCCCGGAGAGCTGGTGCGGGTGCTCATGAGGTGCTCGTTCCTGGTCGACGGGGCTCCGGTCGGGGCACGGCGGCATGAGACGGTACGCCTTGCCGAGGGTGGCACGGTCGAGGTGCTCCCGCCGTTCGCAGGAGGGTGAACCGGAGACGATGAGCAGCGCACAGAACAGGGACCAGAGCGGCGCCCGGCCGCAGGGCCAGGAGCAGCCGTACACGTACGGCGACGGCGAGGCGTACCCCGAGCCCGCCCACCCGGGCCCGCAGCAGTACACCGGCGGCCCCGCCGCCGCACCGGCGTACGGGCAGCAGCAGGGCTACGGCGGACAGCAGCAGGGCTACGGCGGGCAGCAGGAGCCGTACGGGCAGCAGCACGGGCACGCGGCACAGGTTCCGGGGTACGGCTCCGGCGAGGACATGGGCTCCACGCAGACCTGGCAGGCGCAGACCTGGGACACCCAGTACCAGCCCACGGTCCAGCCGCAGCAGCCGCAGCAGTACCAGCAGCCCCAGGCCCCGCAGCAGCCCCAGGCCCCGCAGCAGCCGCAGCAGTACCAGCAGCCGGTCCAGGGGCAGGTCCAGGCGTACGGGCCGACGGAGGCGTACGGGCAGGCCGGGCAGGCCCAGGCGCACGCGCAGTACCCGCCACACCCGTACGGTCCCCAGCAGCCCCAGCAGCCCCAGCAGCCCCAGCAGCCCCAGCAGCCCCAGCAGGCGTACGGGCAGGCTCCGTCGCCGTACGGGCAGCAGCAGGGGTACGCCCCGCCGCAGGGAACACAGCAGGGCCCGCAGCAGGCGTGGGGGCAGCCCCAGCCGCGGGAGGCCGCGCCCGACGCGGCGCAGACGGCCTTTCTGCCGCCGGTCGCCGGTCCGCCGGCTCCCGCACCGGCCGCCTCCTACCCGCTGCCCGCCGAAGTCCCGGTGGCACCGGCGGCCCAGCCGCCTTCGGCGGAGCGGTTCGGCGTACCCGCGGAGGCGGTCGCGAACGTCGCCGCTCCGGAGCGTCCCGGCGCGGACGGGTACGGGGCTCCCACCACGCTCGGCAACACCCGGATCACCGACGCCCAGCGCGCCCGCGCCGAGGGCCGTTCGCCGATCATCGCGCCGGGCATGCAGCCCGCCGCGCTGACCGCCGTACTCGGCCTGCTGGTGGCGGTCGGGGCCGCCCTCGGTCAGTACGCGCTGGCCGTACCGCTGGTGCTGCTCCAGGCCGTCACCGCGGCCGGGTGGTTCCGGCTCAACGGCATGTGGCCGGCCCGCCAGGGCATCGCGCTCGCCTTCCTCGGCGGGTTCGTCGCGGACGTCGCGCTCCTCGCCGCCGGGCGCGAGCACGGAACGGCCGCTCTCCTCGGCACGCTCGGTGTGTGGGTGCTGCTCACGCTCGTGCTCCAGCTGCGGAGCCACGCGGGGGCCGACGAGCGGATGCACGGGCTGATGGCCACCATCGTGTCGGCGGCCCTCGCGGTGCTGGCGGGCGGTTACCTCGCGGCGGACCCGGACGTCGTGGTCGCGGGCGCGATCGCCGTCGCCGCCATGGCCCCCGGCCACCAGCGCTGCATGTACTGCGGCGACAGCCAGGGCACCGACATCGACCACTTCGAGCCGAAGAGCCAG
>NZ_JBSFVR010000009.1:0-57756 GCF_053592415.1 Streptomyces sp. NPDC002690
GGACACGCCGTGGACCTGGGCGCCCTCGTACAGGGGGACCGTGTCGGCGTGATCGAGGAGCCAGTCGACGGCGGAGCCCCGCCCCGCGCCCGTCCTCAGGCCTCGCGCGCCCCCGCGTACATGTCCTCGATCAGCGCCTTGTACTCGCGTTCGACGACCGGCCGCTTCAGCTTGAGGCTGGGGGTCAGCTCGCCGTGTTCGATGTCCAGGTCACGCGGGAGGAGGCGGAACTTCTTGATGGTCTGCCACCGCTGAAGGCCCGCGTTGAGCTCCTTGACGTAGCCCTCGATGAGCTCCACGGTCTGCGGGGCGGCCACCACATCGGCGTACGCCTTGCCGTCCATGCCGTTCTCGGCGGCCCAGCCGAGGATCGCGGGCTCGTCCAGGGCGATGAGCGCGGTGCAGAAGTTCCGGTCCGCGCCGTGCACCAGGATGTTGGAGACGAACGGGCAGACCGCCTTGAACTGGCCCTCGACCTCGGCGGGCGCGACGTACTTGCCGCCCGAGGTCTTGATCAGGTCCTTCTTACGGTCGGTGATGCGCAGGTAGCCGTCGACGGAGAGCTCGCCGATGTCGCCGGTGTGCAGCCAGCCGTCGGACTCCAGCACCTCCGCCGACTTGTCCGGGAGCCGGTGGTAGCCCTGCATGATCCCGGGGCCGCGCAGCAGCACCTCGCCGTCGTCGGCGATGCGGACCTCGGTACCGGGGAGGGGCTTGCCGACGGTCCCGGTGCGGTAGGCCTCGCCCGGGTTGCAGAAGGAGGCCGCGCTCGACTCGGTCAGCCCGTACCCCTCCAGGATGTGCACGCCCGCACCGGCGAAGAAGAAGCCGATGTCCGGGGCGAGGGCGGCGGAGCCTGAGACGCAGGCACGCAGCCGGCCGCCGAAGGCCTCGCGGATCTTCGAGTAGACGAGGGCGTCGGCCGCCTTGTGCTTGGCGCCGAGGGCGAAGGGGACGGAGGCGGTGCCGGTACGGCGGAAGTTGTCCTGCGAGACCTTGGCGTACTCGCGGGCGACGCCCACGGCCCACTGGAAGATCTTGTACTTGGCCCCGCCACCGGCGCGGGCCTTGGCCGCGACGCCGTTGTAGACCTTCTCGAAGATGCGCGGTACGGCCGCCATGTAGGTGGGCCGGACCACCGGGAGGTTCTCGATGATCTTGTCGACCCGGCCGTCGACGGCGGTGACGTGGCCGACCTCGATCTGCCCGGAAATGAGCACCTTGCCGAAGACGTGCGCGAGCGGCAGCCAGAGGTACTGGACGTCCTCGGTGGTGACCAGCCCGGTCGCCGGGATGGCCTTGGCCATGTACGACCAGTTGTCGTGCGGCAGCCGCACACCCTTGGGCCGCCCGGTGGTGCCGGAGGTGTAGATCAAGGTCGCCAGCTGGTCGGCGGTGATGGCCGACACCCGCTCCTCGACGGCCTCCGGGTGCTCCGCCAGGTGTGCGGCGCCCCGGGCCTCCAGCTCGGAGAGGGTCAGCAGCCAGCCCTCGGGGTCGCCCTCGACCGGCTCGGCGCCGGCCGGGTCGATGACGACGACGTGGGTGAGGTCGGGCAGCTCCGCGCGTGACTCACGGGCCTTCGCCACCTGGACCGCGTTCTCCGCGATCAGCACCCGGCTCTCGGAGTCGGCCAGGATGAAGGCGGACTCCTCAGTGTTGGTGGAGGGGTAGACCGTGGTCGTCGCGGCCCCGGCGCACATCACGCCCAGGTCGGCGAGGATCCACTCGATCCGGGTGGAGGACGCCAGGGCGACCCGCTCCTCGGGCTGCACGCCGAGCGCGATCAGGCCCGCCGCGATGGCGTGGACCCGCTCGGCGGACTCGCCCCAGCTCAGCGACTTCCACTCGTCCGGGCCCTCGCCCGTGGACGAGGGCACCGGGTAGCGGTACGCCTCGCCGTCGGGGGTGGCGGCCACCCGCTCGATGAAGAGATGCGCCACGGAGGGCGGTCGATTGTCGATCAGGGTCTGTGGTGTGTCGCTCACGACGTCCTCCGGGCCTGCGGCATCACTACGACCGGCCGCTTGGTGATCCTGCTGTCTCTGCTTGCTTCTCGTTCCCGCTCTGCGCGTGATCCTGATCCACCCGCGCGTCCTGCTCGTCCCGCTCGCTCGGCTGTTCCCGCCCTGTACGGCCGGCTCACCACCGGCTTGTTTAACTGGCGAGTAACTAGACGAGCCGTGATCAGGGTAAAGCTCGCCCGGGCCTCGCGTAAGAGGCCACGGGCCCCCGGTTGATAACGAACGGGCCCCCGCCCTCCGCGCTGTGCGGAGGAACAGGGGCCCGAACGTGTGACGCCTCGAACGCCGCCCCCATACGCCCGGTGGAGGTGTCCACGGGCGCGTGGGGGCGGCTTACGGGGATGCCGCGGCGGGTTCGCCGCGGGGCGGGGCTACTTCTTGCCCTTGGCCTCGGCACCGGACTCGTCGGTGGACAGGACGGAGATGAACGCGTCCTGCGGCACCTCGACGTTGCCGACCATCTTCATCCGCTTCTTGCCTTCCTTCTGCTTCTCCAGCAGCTTCCGCTTACGGGAGATGTCACCGCCGTAGCACTTGGCGAGGACGTCCTTGCGGATGGCGCGGACGGTCTCACGGGCGATGACCCGGGAGCCGATGGCCGCCTGGATCGGCACCTCGAAGTTCTGCCGGGGGATGAGCTTCTGCAGCTTGGCGACGAGCCGGACGCCGTACGCGTACGCCTTGTCCTTGTGGGTGACGGCGGAGAACGCGTCGACCTTGTCGCCGTGCAGCAGGATGTCGACCTTGACGAGCTGCGCCGACTCCTCGCCGGTGGGCTCGTAGTCGAGCGAGGCGTACCCGCGGGTCTTGGACTTCAGCTGGTCGAAGAAGTCGAAGACGATCTCGGCGAGCGGCAGGGTGTAGCGGATCTCCACCCGGTCCTCGGAGAGGTAGTCCATGCCGATCAGAGTGCCGCGCCGGTTCTGGCAGAGCTCCATGATCGCGCCGATGAACTCGCTGGGCGCGAGGACGGTGGCCCGGACGACCGGCTCGTGCACCGAGTCGATCTTGCCTTCGGGGAACTCGCTCGGGTTGGTGACGATGTGCTCGGTGCCGTCCTCCATCGTCACGCGGTACACCACGTTGGGTGCGGTGGCGATGAGTTCGAGGCCGAACTCGCGCTCCAGGCGCTCGCGGATCACGTCGAGGTGGAGCAGACCGAGGAAGCCGACGCGGAAACCGAAGCCGAGCGCGGCGGAGGTCTCCGGCTCGTAGACCAGGGCCGCGTCGTTGAGCTGGAGCTTGTCCAGGGCCTCACGCAGGTCCGGATAGTCCGACCCGTCCAGCGGGTACAGCCCGGAGAACACCATCGGCTTGGGGTCCTTGTAGCCGCCCAGCGCCTCGGTCGCCCCGTTGTGCAGGGAGGTGATCGTGTCACCGACCTTGGACTGACGGACGTCCTTCACGCCGGTGATGAGGTAGCCGACCTCGCCCACGCCGAGACCGTCCGCCGGAGTCATCTCCGGGGAGGAGACGCCGATCTCCAGCAGCTCGTGCGTGGCGCCGGTCGACATCATCCGGATGCGCTCGCGCTTGTTGAGCTGGCCGTCGATCACACGGACGTAGGTGACGACGCCCCGGTAGGAGTCGTAGACCGAGTCGAAGATCATCGCGCGGGCGGGGGCGTCCGCGACACCCACGGGGGCCGGAACGTCCCGGACCACCCGGTCCAGCAGCGCTTCCACGCCGACGCCGGTCTTCGCGGAGACCCGCAGGACGTCCTCCGGCTGGCAGCCGATGAGGTTCGCCAGCTCCTCGGAGAACTTCTCGGGCTGCGCCGCCGGAAGGTCGATCTTGTTCAGCACCGGGACGATGGTGAGGTCGTTCTCCATGGCCAGGTACAGGTTGGCCAGGGTCTGCGCCTCGATGCCCTGGGCCGCGTCGACCAGCAGGACCGTGCCCTCGCAGGCGGCGAGCGAACGCGACACCTCGTACGTGAAGTCCACGTGACCGGGGGTGTCGATCATGTTGAGGATGTGGGTGCTGCCCTTGCCCTCCGCCGTGGCGGGCGCCCACGGCAGACGGACCGCCTGGGACTTGATGGTGATACCGCGCTCGCGCTCGATGTCCATCCGGTCGAGGTACTGAGCGCGCATCTGCCGCTGGTCGACCACGCCCGTCAGCTGGAGCATCCGGTCGGCAAGGGTCGACTTGCCGTGGTCGATGTGCGCGATGATGCAGAAGTTGCGGATCAGCGCCGGGTCGGTACGGCTCGGCGCGGGCACGTTGGTAGGAGTCGCGGGCACGCAGGGTCCTGATTCTTGAGACGCCGAACGCCGTGTCTCGGGTCGATGTCGGGTCGGTCGGATCTATACGTAGCTTCCATCGTCCCACGCCTGCGGGCCGACGACGGGTTTGGGCCGGTAGGAGGGTGACTGGTACCGTGGTCAGCTGTGCCTCGTGGCTCCTCGGACGACTCCCAGGACGACTCCTCGGAGTGGCGTGGCGCACTCAGAAGATCCAACGAACCTGAAAAGGCTCTCTCGTGGCGAACATCAAGTCCCAGATCAAGCGGAACAAGACCAACGAGAAGGCGCGCCTGCGTAACAAGGCCGTCAAGTCGTCGCTCAAGACCGCGATCCGCAAGGCCCGTGAGGCTGCCGTCGCCGGTGACGTCGAGAAGGCCACCACGGCCGCTCGCGACGCTTCCCGCGCGCTCGACAAGGCCGTCTCCAAGGGTGTCATCCACAAGAACGCCGCGGCCAACAAGAAGTCGGCCCTGGCCTCCAAGGTTGCCTCCCTCAGCGCCTGAGCACCCTGATGTGATCGCCGGAAAGGACACAGCGGGCCCTCTCTCCCGCTCCTGACCGGCACCCCGTGCCGCACACCGAACCTGCGTTCGCCACGCGGGTGCGGCACACAGAGCGTGAACGGAAAGGCCCCGTACGTCCCCTCCCCAGGGTGACGTACGGGGCCTTTCCGCGTGTGGTGTGAGGTGTGGACTGCTGCCCTCACTGGGGGCACGTCCGGGGCTTTCCGCCTTCCGTCTTTCCGTCTTTCCGTCTTTCCGCGCGTGGGCGGGGCCTCGCGGGGCCCGTCCGGGGCTCGTGACGAGCGTCTCGGGCCGGGCTCAACGGCCGCCCCGCGCGGGCCTCGGGTCCGAGCGGCTCAGCGGCCCGCGCGGGCCGCTCGTGCCACGGCGACGACCGCCTTCTCCAGGGCGTATTCAGGGTCGTCGCCGCCCCCCTTGACGCCCGCGTCGGCGGCTGCCACGGCCAGCGTCGCCGCGGCGACCCCGTCCGGGGTCCAGCCGCGCATCTGCTGGCGCACGCGGTCGATCTTCCACGGCGGCATACCCAGCTCACGGGCCAGGTCGGCCGGGCGCCCGCCCCGGGCCGAGGAGAGCTTGCCGATGGCCCGGACCCCTTGGGCGAGGGCGCTGGTGATGAGGACCGGGGCGACCCCCGTCGACAGCGACCAGCGCAGCGCCTCCAACGCCTCGGCCGCCCGGCCTTCGACCGCCCGGTCCGCGACGGTGAACGAGGACGCCTCGGCGCGGCCCGTGTAGTACCGCCCGACGACAGCCTCGTCGATGGTGCCCTCCACGTCCGCGACCAGTTGCGAGACGGCACTCGCCAGTTCCCGCAGATCGCTGCCGATGGAGTCCACGAGGGACTGGCACGCCTCCGGGGTGGCGGACCTGCCCAGCGCCCGGAACTCCGACCGTACGAAGGTGAGCCGCTCGGCCGGCTTCGTCGTCTTCGGGCAGGCGACCTCGCGGGCTCCCGCCTTCCGCGCGGCGTCCAGCAGGCCCTTTCCCTTGGCGCCTCCCGCGTGGAGCAGCACCAGGGTGATCTCCTCCGCCGGGGAGTCGAGGTATGCCTTGACGTCCTTGACGGTGTCGGCGGAGAGGTCCTGGGAGTTGCGGACGATCACCACCTTCCGCTCGGCGAAGAGGGACGGGCTGGTCAGCTCGGCGAGCGTGCCGGGCTGCAACTGCTCCGAGGCGAGATCGCGGACGTCCGTGTCGGCGTCCGCGGCGCGGGCTGCCGCCACCACCTGCTGCACGGCGCGGTCGAGGAGGAGGTCCTCCTGGCCCACGGCGAGCGTGAGAGGGGCGAGCGGGTCGTCGGTGGGATTCCTTCTGGTGGCCATCGCCGTCCAGCATCCCACGCCCCACCGACAGCCACCGTCGGCCCGCCCGGTCCATGACCGGGCCCGGGGGCGGGAGCCGGGAGCCGGAAGCCGGGGGCCTGGGGCGGGGGCCGGGGTGGCGGGAGCCGGATGCGATCCCGCCCGGGAAACACCGTTCTGCCCGTGGGAAACCGCCGTTCCCCGGGCCCCCCTACCGTCCAGCCGTATGACGAACCGAACGACGGTGACGACTCACTCGGTCGAATACCCGCCGACGGCCTGACGATGGTCGGCCGCCTCGCGCTCCCGGGAGGCACGGGCCCTCGGCCGGCCGTCCTGCTCGGGCCCGAAGGGCCGGGGCTGAGCGACTTCCAGCGCCGCCGCGCCGACGCCCTGGCCGAGCGGGGATACGTGGCGCTGGCCTTCGACATCAACGGCGGGCGCTGGTTCACCGACCCGCAGGAGATGCTCGCACACGTGACCCCTCTGCTCGCCGATCCGGACCGGATGAGGAGGATCGGCCACGCGGCACTGGACGTCCTGCGCTCCGAACCCCGGACCGATCCGGAGCGGATCGCTGCCATCGGTTACGGCACCGGGGACGCGATCGCGCTGGAACTCGACCGTGACGGCGTGGACCTGCGCGGAATCGGAACGGTCAACGCGCTGACCACCGGCCGCCCGGGCGAGGCGACGCGCATCCGCTGCCCCGTGTGGGCCGGGGTCGGTTCGGAGGATCCGATCATGCCGAGCGCGCAACGGGACGCGTTCACCGCCGAGATGCAGGCAGCGGGCGTCGACTGGCGTTTGGTGGTCTGCGGAGGCGCCCTGCACGCCTTTCACCATCCGACGGTCGACCAGGCCGTACTCCCCGGCGTCGGCCACCACCCGCTGCACGCACGGCGGGCCCGGCGCGACATCCTCACTCTGCTCGACGAGTGGGTGCCCGTGACGGAGTGATCCTGCGCACGCGAACCACGGGTTGTCGGCCCCTGCCGGAACGGGTGCCCGCGAGCGCGCACCCACCGTGGTCCGGCCCACGGTCGCACCCGGGGAGAATGGGCGGGTGAGCGATGTGAGACATGTACTGGTTCTGCCCGACCGTGACGCCGCCCAGGAGGTGGCGGAGGAGCTCCCCGACCGCTTCGCCGTCGGGGAGGAACCGCAGCTGCTGAGGGACGCGCTCGCCGGTGAGGACGACGCCGAGGACGCCCAGTGGCTGGTGGTCGTGGAAGACCCGGACGGGCTTCTCGACGCCGCCGCCCTCGACGCGTTCGCGGCGGAGTACGAAGGCTGGCTGGAGACCCCGTAGGGCGGCGCCGCCGACCGGCTCCCGAGCTGCGGGAAGCGCCGCCCCCGGGCTGCGGGAAGCGCCCCTCCCGGACGGCAGAGCCCTGCTCCCGGGTGGCAGAAAGCTCTGCCACCCGGGAGCCCGGCCGGGGTCAGCTCTTCTGGACGATCTGGATGTCCATCTCGATGGCGATGCTGGAGCCCACCACCGCGATCCCCTTGGCCAGCATCGTCTGCCAGGTGAGGGTGAAATCCTCGCGGTGCAGTTCTGTGGTGGCCCGGCAGGCGGCCCGCGCCTCGCCCTCCAGCCCGTTGCCGAGGCCGAGGTACTGGGTGTCCAGCGTCACCGTGCGACTGACGCCGTGCAGGGTGAGCGCGCCGGTGACGGCCCACCGGGTCCCGCCGCGGTGCGCGAAGCGCTCGCTGTAGAACTCCAGCGTCGGGTAGCGGCCGACGTCCAGGAAGTCGCCCGACCGCAGGTGGTCGTCGCGCATCTGGACGTTGGTGTCGATCGAGGCGGCGTCGATGATGACGTGCATCGCCGAGTCCTCCATGTGCTCCGCGATGCGGATGGCACCGGCGAAGGTGTTGAACCTGCCGTGGACGCGCGCCATGCCGATGTGTCGCGCCACGAAGCCGATCTGACTGTGGGTCGGCTCGATCTCCCAGTCGCCGGGGGTGGGGAGCTGCGGGGGCTGTGCCAGCTGGAGCCGTATGTCGCCGAGGTTCGCGTGCCCGTTCTCGGTCACCACGACCGGCCCGTGGAACGGTGTGAACCCCTCGGAGGTGACACCCAGCCGGTACTCCCCCGCCGGTACCGCGGCGAGAATCCTGCCGTACGGGTCGGTGTCGCCGCCGAAGACCCTGCGGCCCGAAGTGTCCGTGACGACGAACTCGGCCTCCAGCACGGGCTGGTCGACGGGGTCCAGCACCCGGCAGCTGATCATGCCTGCGGACTGCGGCACGGTGACACCGGCGAGGGCGCCGCCGGAAGCGGCCCCCGACTGTCCATTGCTGCGAAACAAACGGCCGAACATGCTGCACTCCTGGGGCGATCAGATCACCTGGGGCCCCTGCATCTGTACGTCGCTGTCGGAGCAGCGGCCCGCCGACGAAAATGCATTCGATCACTCTTGCCGCGTTCGAGGCAAACAGAGTCGGTCATGCGGGGATGAAGGGAGCTGTCACGGACTGCTACCGAAGATCCTTATTGACGCCACCTCTCATAGATTGATCCGTATTGCGGAATCCGTATTGCGGATTGCCGTGCCTCCGGCGGCCCCGGTACGCGACATCGGTCCTGGCAGCGGTAGGCGCGGCCCCCGCGCCCCTACCGGCGCCCCATCACCCGTAGTCCCGCTCCCGCGCCGCTCACGGCGATCGCGCCGTCCACGTCCGTACGCATGACCTTCGCGCCTCCCGCTGTCAGCGCCGCCACGGTGCGCGGGGCGGGGTGCCCGTACGGGTTCCCGGCGCCGCAGGAAATGAGCGCGAGCCTCGGTCGCAGCCGGCGCATCAGCCTCGGGTCCTGGAACCCGGAGCCGTGGTGTCACAACTTCCTTGGAGTACATCTACTCGCTAGCCTTGTCGTCATGAAGACCTCCGCCAGGGCCCGCAGAGTCGGCCTGTACCTCCGCATCTCCGATGACCGCGAGGGAGCGGGACTTGGCGTAGAACGCCAGAAGAAGGAGTGCCTCCCCCTCATCAGCCAACTCGGCTGGCACGTCGTAGAGATCTATGACGACAACGACATGTCGGCGACCGACCGGCGGAGGAAGCGCAAGGGCTACCACCGGATGCTGGCCGACATGGAGAGCGGTCACATTGACGCTGTGGTCGCCTGGCACCCGGACCGCCTTTACCGGCAGCCCCGGGAGCTGGAGGACCTGATGGACCTCTTGGACAACCCGAACCTGGACGTGGAGCTGAGGACGGCCAGGACAGGGACCATCGACCTCTCTACTCCCGATGGCCGGATGCTCGCCCGAATCCAGGTGGCCGTGGCCAAGCGCGAGGTCGAGCACCGCCGGGAGCGCATCTTGAGCAAGGTCGAGGAGTTGGTGGTCGCTGGGAAGATCCACAACTCCGGCCACCGGGCCTTCGGCTACGACCGGCACTTCGACGGCACGGGGGAACGTCGAAAGATCACCCACGAGACAGTGAACGAAGAAGAGGCCCGCTGGATCAGGCGCTGGGCTGACCGGGCTCTGGCGGGCGAGACGATGTACAGCCTGGTGATGGACGCGGTCGACAACGGAGTGAAGACCACCACCGGCGGCGATTTCTCTCACCAGGCGATGCGGTTCATGCTCAAGTCCGGCCGCATCTCGGGCCGCAAGGAACACAAAGGCGTGATCAGGGGAAAGGCTGTCTGGCCCGCCATCATCACACCAGAAAAGAGCGACGCCCTCCGGGCTCTGCTCGCCGAGCACTCCGCAGAGTACAAAGCAGAGTTCGGGGAGCGCGACTCTACCGCCCGGAAGTACCCGCTCTCGGGTCTGCCCCGGTGCACTTGCAAGATCCCGCACATCGTAGGGGAGCCCTGTTCATGCGCGGCGGAAGGGCGTCGGCATCACAGGATGAGCACAGGCCAGCGCGGGGACAAGATCATGGGCATCTACACATGCAAGCGCGACACCGGCGGTTGCGGCGGACGGACGATCCAGATCCCTGACCTGGAACCGCTCATGGAGGAGCTGCTGTTCAAGAGGCTGGAAAAAGTCGAGGCGGCAGCCGAGGGGGACCCTCATGACCCCCGGCCGGCCCTGGAAGCCAAGCTCGCTCGCTGGGAGCAGAGGAAGGCCGAACTTGAGGAAGAACTCCTGGACGGCGACCGGCCGGCCCGCGAGATCCGGGATGCGATCGACAAGCTCAACGTGCGGATGGGGAACACCCGCCGCGTGGCCGCGGAGTACAGCGTCAAGGCCAACCTCTCCGAGGTCAGCGCCGCTGAGCTGAGAAGGGAGTGGAAGGGCTACTCCGTGGCCCGGAAGCAGTCGGTGTACCGAGGTCTGATCAAGGAGATCCTGATCCACCCCGCGACCCGGCCGTTCAACCGCTGGAACCCGGACCGGGTCGAGGTGTTCTGGAAGTGATCAACCCGAGCCGCTTCGCCACCCATCAGGTGAAAGGAAGTCTCTGGGATCACCCCCGACAGAGATCTCACTGACCCTGACTCCGGGGATGTGGAGCCCTTCCAGCGGCTGGTCGTCCGGATGGTGGAAGACGCTCCGGTGGGCATTCAACACAAGCTGCTGGTTGAACGTCTGCGCGATTTCGGCGCTCGCCGGAAGCTCACGGTCTGGCCCAGGACAGTTCTGAATCACGAGTCCCACATGGCGGTCCAGGGGGACCAGAAACATCTGCGCTGTCGCCAGACCGACACCATCGTCCCCGGTTCCAGCTCGCGGGACCAAGACCACGGGGCAGTCTGCTGTCAGCAAAGCCTGATCCGGAAATCGGCAGATCCACCAAGCGCTGGCATAGAAGTGGCTAGCCGCCTTGGGACCCAGATCGCTGATGAGCTGCAAGTGCCTGTTCGGGTGCTGCTTCACCTTGTAGGAGTCGAAGTCCGTGAGCCTCGCCCAGCTCACCTCGATCTCCTCTGTTGTCGGTGGTCTCCCCAGTCGTTCTGCGAGCACTTGGCGGATGCGCGGTTTGCCGTTGACCGCCACACTCAGCTTGAGCATGAAGTCCGCGACCTCGTCACCGCCCTGCCGGATGGCCGGAACCCTTACGTACTGAAGCGCCACCCATGCCGCGAGAGCGGCGCGATGCTCAGCGACCAGAGGCCATTCGCCGTCATCGGCGACTGCCCGGATCGCCTGAATACCATCGTTCTCGATCAGCCCGAACGCATCTTCCGCTGCGTCCGACCACTGTCCGGCTGCGGATTCCATGAGGTAGAAGTCCCTCACCACAGTGGACCGCTTGATGGGCTCGCGCCTACTGACGCCGTCCTCCAGCCGAAGACGGGACACCTGCATGTGCTCACCGGCGAAACGCTCCAGGTAGGACCTGGGCACAGTGTGGTTGTTCCGCTTCAAGCCCTTCTTGGCGCTTCCCATGATCAGACCGCGGCCCTTCGCCATGGCGCTGCCGGATCTGCCAGCGTGTCGAGGATCAGCTCGCACCAGGTCACCGCGGCGTTGACGGTCAGGCGAGCATGGCGGACCCCGAGTCCTGAAGGCGCGCTGGCCTGCCCGTGGCCACTGCCGAAGCCCTGGTTACGCAGCTCCGCGACGCCCACGGCGATGTTGACGGCTCCAGACAAGATCCTCTTGATCGCCTTGCTGCCATCCGGCCCCTCGGGCGCTGAAGCGGCATCCAGTCTCAGTTCCTTGTGGACCATGGCCACCAAGACCGGAACGTCTGGCTTCTTCGCGACGACGACACCCAGTTCGTGCAGAGCAGTCTTGGCGGTGGCCTCGATGAGCTGCTTGGCGGCCCCGATGGCCCCCTGGGGGTCAGTGGTCAGGTCCCGCCTGATCCGCTCCAGCTCGACTGCAATACCTGAACTATCGGTGAGAGAGCTGAGGTCACGGCCGAGAAGAGAGATGGGCTGCTGCTTCCACGAGATCCGACCGCTCTGGTCGAGAAGGAAACCGTCGCGTTCCAGCCGGACACCGATGTCCTCCAACCACTTCGGAGTGCCCTCCTGGTCAGGATTCCGGTACTCGCGGATGAAGTCCTCGAAGACGAGGAGTGCTCGCCGAACGTGGCCCGGATCAGCCCAGTCCACGCCCTCCGCGTAGAGCATGAACTCAGTACGCCGCTGGCCTGGATCGCTGTACTTCAGCTCGTCTGGGGGGATAGGGGCGAACCCATGGTCCTCCCATAGCCCGGACACGATCCGGAGGGTCAAATCCGTAGCGAGTGAGCGGAAGGCGTTGCGGGTCGCTGGGCTCACCAGCTCGCGCCGGGCGGTGACGGTCATGATCTGACGATACGAGCAGACCCTGACACCGTCATGACCTTTTCCGACAAAGGACTTCAACTGCGCTGTGCGGATCTCATCAGGTCCGTCTTCACCCGGCGGAGCATCCGGGTCTGGGCCACCGTCAGCGGGGGCGCGGTGGCCATCTGCCGCTCCACCCACGCGGCCTCCTGGCGGTCTCTCTCGACCCAACGAAGCTGATGCATCACGAGGTTGCCCACGAGCTTCCGCATCGCGGGAGAACGCAGGGGCCGGCCGTTCACGACCGGACCGTACGAGACCTTCCGGAAGCCACCCGGGGCCTCGGGGTCAAGGATGACGAGGCCCTTCATCGCGCGGACTCCGACCGATGCGGCAGCGCGCCAATCTCTATGCCAGACATACGGATACGCTGTCACCCAATCGAGTGACAGCGCAACTTCCGGTTGACCGCTCGGGGATCTCGCCAGCATTTCCTGGAGAGATAAACCTGATCGGTCAGCTGGCGACAATCGGCGCCGGGAGATCCATCGTCAAGATCTGATTGATGACGGCGCCGATGTTGAAGCCCGCCTGGGTCGGGTTGTACCGCACGAAGGCGCACCCCAACTGGTCTGCGATGAAGGTCTGGCGCCACCACTCGCCGCTCCGGTCGTACGTCTCGTGGCCGTGCTCATCGCACTCGACAACGACGTTCAACGTCGGCAGGTAGGCGTCCACTTTGAAGGGTCCGACCGAGTACTCCTCGATGAACTCGACAGGCGCCAACGCGGCCTTGAGGACCCTCAAGGTCTCGGCCTGCGGAAGCGGCGCGTAGACCAGCTCGATGCCCAACTCCACGGCCATATCCCAGGCCGTAGCCTTCCGGCTCGTGGCGACAAGGAATTTCAAGCCGCCCAAGGTGATTGCCGTGGTCCTGGTCTCAGCCCGGGGTCCAGTCTCGCCAAAGAGACCCCACCTGACCCGCCGCTTCAACCGGTCCGGAATCCGAGCGCTCGGCTCGGATTGCCGATGCCCGAGAACCCGGCATGCGTCCCACGCCGAATAGACCATCTCGCCGTCTAGCTCAGTAGTCCGAATTTCGCTAAGCTGTCCCAAGTCTGTTTCCTCCAGACCGGTCACGGGGGTGTTTGCTGCACCCACCGAGGCTCTGTTCTCTCGCCAGAGAAAATGTCGAAGGCCCACCCCAGTCCCCCGGGGTGGGCCTTCAACATGTTAGCCGTCTCAAGTGGCTTGCGGTGACGAATCTGTCACGGAGCACGATTACCCAGTAGGGGCCGCCTCGATTCAGATTCCGAGGATGCGGAATTTAAATTCGGACTCGTACAACTGGTCGCGGAACGCCTCGATCTGGATACAGAGGACGTACTCCCAGCAGAGCGGATCGTCAGGGACAAGGCCAGCATCCGGACCACCTCCTGCCCCCCTGACCGCGTACGGCCTCCAGAGCCCCCTTGGCGCCCTCTGGAGGCCCGTCCTGGGTCCTCCACCAATCCGTGCCGACTCAGGGCCTACTGGCGCCCCTCAGGCACCATCGGTGGTCACGGGCTCGTCCTGCGGCTCATCCAGCAGAACCTTCCACGCGGGCCGGAAGGCGAGGTGATCGGCGTACGCCAGTACGAGTTCAATGACTACCGGGCTCCGGCGGCGCAGGGACCCATCACCATAGATTTCCTGGGCGAACGCCTGCCAGCGGGAGCGGGGCTCGTTGGCCGCCACTCTGCGCGGCATCTCCTCCACCCATTCCATGATCCGCCGCTTCGCCTGGGCATCAGCAAGGACCCGCTCCCGCAGACGAGCCACGTTCTCGTTCTTGCCGGGCTTCAGCGCCTTAGCCGCCGCCTCGTCCTCAGCAATGCGAGCCCCCAGGAAGTCCATCAAGTCCGCGAAGTCGATCTTTCCCATCACTGCCCCCCTAGTCGGTGTGCGATGGGGCAATCATCCGCTCCAACCTCAGTCTCTACAGGGCTTCCTGGAGAACTTCCCCGGTCACCGGGGGACCTCGGCGATAATGCGCCTCCGCATCTCCGCCAGCAGCTCCGGGGAGACCGCCGCGGACCCCGAGGAGTCCTGAGCCGGCCGCCGCTGAGGGAGAGGGCGCGAGGTTCCCTCCCTCGCCGTCTCGACCAGTACCGCCGGGGTGGCCGGAACCGGGCCCGCCTCGGCCTCCTGGGCCCGCAGGTGCTCGTACAGCTCCATCTCGTCCCCGGCCGCCACCAGGGCCTTCCAGACCCCGTCAGCGTCCGCCGGGAGCGGGTTGGCCGCCAGGTACTCGTCCCGCCTCGGAGAGGCCGCGCTGATCCTGTACGCGAGGTATCCGGCCGGAGTCCCCCGACGGGCCGAGGTCTCCTGGATGGCCCTGTCCTGGGCGGCCCGGCGGTTGCGCACGTCGTGGCGGGTGACGCGCTCGTCGTACCGGTCGCCCAGCGCCTCGTCGAAGACCTGGTCCCAGGCGATCTCGTACACGAATGACCTTCCCTGACGGGTCTTCTGGACCAATCCGGGGATCGCCCCGGCCATCCGGGCCAAGAGGTCGCGGGCGCTCTTCGGGGCCAAGCCCAGGAGCCCGGCGATGTCCCCGCTGGACAGAGTCACGTCTCGCAGGCCGGTGAGAACGGCGAGCTTCCACGCCTGGCGGCCGAGGGCGAATTCCGGGGCGTCCGGGCCCTGCGCCTCGGACCAGACGTCCAGGGATGCGTCCAGGGCCCGCAGGGTCCGCGCCTCTCGGGACATGCCGGTCATCGAGTCCAGGCGGGAGAGGGTCCTCACCCCCTCGGCCAGGACCTCCCGGGCCCTTTCGCTGATTGCGGCGGTGACTACCGCATTACCCTCCAAGATCCTCTTTCCTCTCTCCAAGGCCAGGAGGGCCAGGGCCTCAGAAGCCTCAGGGCCCTGAAGAGTCTTGGGAGAGGTACTGCGGTAGTCACCGCCGCAGTTGGAGTGGAACCGGAGATGCATCTCCTCGCGCTCCTCAACCGTGGGCGAGGAGGTCCCCCGACTCCTGGTCCAGATGAACCCGTGCTCGCTCAAGCTCCTCTCGGGTCCAGCAGAGTCCCGGACGGTCTTGTCGGAGAGGCCGCACCAGCGCGCGAGGCCACGGGTGCCGTCCAGGTACGGCCGAGAGACGATCTGCCAGGCCATCACCTGCTCCACGAGCGACTCGGCGTGCCCCACGGAGCGCGTGGCGATCTCGACGAGGTGCGCGGCGTTCACCGGCTCCGGCGCGGCGGGGAGATCGGTTCGACCGGTGACGTCACGGCCGCTAGAATTCTGGTTCACGGTGCTCCGGTTCATTGCGTGGGCGGAGTGCCGGTCCTGCGAGGTGTTGGAGCCTCTCAGACCGACGGAATTTAAATTCCGGTGTCGTCGCCCTCGGTTCGCACCCGGGGGCTTCGTCGTGTTCGGGTCAGGATAGACGTTCGGACACCTGATTGGCGAACGTCGAAAACCACTCAAAGAATCCTTGTAGAGCCGTCTCCGTAGGGCCACTCCAAGGAAAGTCCGAGTAGTAAATGCGTCTTGCAGTACCCATTCTCGGAATTGCCTTTCGCATACCCTCCCGGGTAATATCAATCCATCGCCACAGGGCGATACGACTCCACTGGAGGACCCCCGCACGGGGATGTCCTCCGTGCATTGAGTCGAAGGGAATGCCGATGCTCTCCATCGCTCCCATATCACCCCAGGCTCCGGTCAGGGTCTCCTTGTCCACCGGCTCCCTGCTCATCGTCATGCACAGCGGGAAGCCTCACGTGGTCGTCCGCCCGGCAGTCGAGTCCCTGGGACTGGACTACTCGACCCAGCTCCGGAAGTTGAAGACCCGTTCCTGGGCCTGCGTGGTGCAGCAGCCCATGCAGATCCCGGGTGACGACCAGATCCGCTCGGTCGCCGTCGTCCCGGTCCGGACGTTCTTGATGCTGCTGGCCACGATCAACGAGCACCGCGTCGCCGAGCACGCCCGGCCCGCCCTGGTCGCCTTCCAGAACGAAACCGCTGACGCGATCGAGGCGTACTGGACCCAGGGTGTGGCCGTCCGTCCCCGGCCCTGGCAGATCAACCGACCGCGTGGCATGACCGTCTCGGACTTCCGGGTCACGTTTTTCGGGGACGTCGCACCGCGTCAGCTCGACAGGCACCTGTACGACCGGGGATACCTGATCGACCAACGCAACACCCGAATCAACTCTCACGGGGAGCTCCGCGACGGGTACAAGCACCGTCACCCCACCGCCAAGGGCTCCCGGTGGTTCCAGCTCCCGGAGGACCGGTACGTGGACGGCAACGGGCACGAGCGAGGCGGAGCGGTCATCCGACCAGATCGAGTCCACGAGCTCGTCGACCAGCTCATCTCCGAGGGCCTGGAGCACAACGCCACTATCTCCCGGGCCCCGAGCCGGCTGGCCTTGACGGAGTCCACCGAGGTAGTCGACGGCTACCGAATCACCATGCGCAGGGGTGCCTGATGGCACGTCTGAACACCGATCCCGTGAGCACCGACGAGATCCATGCCGTCCTCACCGCCCCGGACCTCCTCATCAGCGCCAAGGCGATCTGGATCTACCTCCGGATCGTCACCGACCCGCAGTCCCAGAAGGCCATCTCTGACGCGCTGCGTATGGACCCCGCCACGGTCTCCCGGCTGGTGAGGGCTCTGGAGACCGAGGGTCTGGCCCGCAAGGTCCACGGTGTCTGGCTCTCGGAGGTGCCCCGATGAGGCCCACGGAGAGGTTCATCGTCGGCTACGGGGCCCAGCCGATCCAGAACACCGTCCATGAGGACGGTGTGATCAAGACGGTCACCATGAGGCCCGTCCGGGTCTTCGAGAAGTGCCCCGACGGCTCCCTGCTGGAGCTGTTCGACAAGGCCAAGTCCGCCGCTCTGGCCGCCTTCTGGGTCGACGCCGAGCGCTTTAACGAGCAGCAGGAGAACTGATCATGGCCGTCATCGAGAAGCCGTCCGGCGCGCTGTTCGACAGCGAGACCGGCGAGTACCTGTACCCGGACCCCTGGATGGTCGGGCAGGGGTACATGACCCTGAAGATCATCGGAGGCGAGCCCGTCATCCGGATCACCGAGATCGGGATCGAGTACCTGCGCGAGCAGCTCCGGCGCGAAGGCCCGGGGGCGCAGGGCCGATGATTACCTGGCACCACACCAACCTGGGACTTCACCTCGTCGCCGCCTCGATCCTGATCGGCTTCGTGATCGCGATCATCCGGCTGATGCGGGGAGCCCGGTGAGCTTGACCGCCCTCAACCAGAACCCCGAGATCCCCGACGGGGCTACCCGGGGCGAGTACGCCGCCCTGCTCCGCCTGCCCCCGATGGGAGTAACCCCGTGAACAACGAGTGCTTCGTCTGCGAGGACCCGCAGGAGGCCAAGACTTGCGACCGGTGCCGGAGCCGTATCCGCGGTGCCCTCGCTCAGCTTCCCGAGCAGTACGCGTACCTCTCCATGAGCCGTCAGCCGTCGCGGGGAGGTGGCGGTGACGGCAGGTCCTCCGCCCGTCTCCACGCCCCTCCCCCGGGTCGGGAGGACGTCCTCAACCTCCTCGGGCCCGCGAGCCGTGACGCCGTCACTGACGCCCATGACCAGGTGGGCCCGGCGCCGTTCCTGGAGGTCCTCCGTAGCTGGTGCGAGGCGGTGACCGAGGAGAGACGCCTGACGCCCGTCAGGCGGGACGTCAGCTCGATGGTGACGCTCTTGACGCGACACCTCGGATGGATCTGCGAACGCCCCTGGGTCCGGGACTTCGACGAGGAGATACGGGACCTGCTCAGGACCGTCCAGAGGATCACGCTGACGGAGCCCCGGAAGGAGCTGCTGAAGGGCGTGACGTGTCCGAGCTGCGAGGGCCTGACGCTCGTCCGGTACGTGCCGGGTGACTGGGCCGCCGAGTGCGCCCTGTGCCAGTCGGTGAAGCTCGACCGGCGGGATTACGAGAACCTCGTCCGAGACCAGGCACTGACCCAGGAGATGTGACCTCCCGTGCCCAGCACAGGACCTGCCCTGCCACCCCATGCGCTGGCAGGGCAGACGCCCGTACGCACCCGCTGGAACGCCCAGCTTGGCCTGACCGTGGGCGCGGCCGTCCTCACGACCGCGCTCACGGTCGTGAGCTTCTGGTTGAGCTTCGAAGCCCTCCACGACCTGGCCACCGACCACCGACTCAGGGGCGAGCGGGCCTGGGCCTGGCCCGCCACGATCGACAGCTTCATCGGCATCGGTGAAATCCTGATCTTGAGGGCCTCGTTGCTCCGACGCGTCGATCCGTGGGCCATCGCCCTGACGGCGGCCGGCTCGGTCGGCTCGATCGTCCTGAACGTCGCCTCCGTCGGCGTCAGCAAGGACGTCCTGGACTACGTCGTAGCCGCCGTGCCGCCCGTGGCCGCTCTGTTGGCCTTCGGCGTTCTGATGCGCCAGGTCCACGAGTTCCTCGCCTCGCGTCAGCAGGTGCTGACAGCTCCGCCCCTGCCGTCAGCCAAACCCCCGACACACCAGAAGGAGCCCGAGGTACCGGAGACCGACGACAGGACCCAGGAGACCGGCGAGTCCCCCGTCGAGGAGGCCGCCGCGGCGGAGGAACCCGAGCCCGTCAGGGCCGAAGGCGAGCGCCGGGAACCGCTGACGCAGCGGGACCGGATCGACCTGGTGATCAAGGGCCTCTACGACTCTCTGGGGCAGCAGCGTCCCGGTACCCGTCACATGACTGACGCCCTGCGGAAGGCCGAGTTGCCCTCATCTGACGGCACGGCCCGGGAGAGCCGGAAGAGGGTGGAGGCCGCCGAGCCTCACCTGAAGACGCTGCCCTCCGCTCCCGCCGCCTGAGCGAGCCCTCGCACCCACCAGGGGTGCGAGGGCTCGCCGGCGGCGGGAGGTCCCCCTGCGCATGGCCCGGGAGATCGCAGGGAGGCTGAAGGAGGGCGAGAGGCCGAGCGACTTCGTGATCCGCCTGGTGTTCCTCGCGATCCCCGTGGGAGTCCTCTGGAGCCCCCTCGCGGCCCGCAGGGGCTTGATATGACTCCTGCTGGCCTGCTGCGTCGGAGCCTGGCGAGCGACGCGACGAACCAAGGGCGAGCCCGGTCTCCGCCCCGAGGATCTGGGACAGATCGCCAACACCCACCGCGGTGCCTACGAGTAGTGGATCGGCGGCTGTCCGCATCAGAGCCGGGACAACGACCGGTAGGCGCACGGTCTCTGGGCATACCGCCCACGACACGGCTGACGGAACGGCACACTGGCCCGATGGCATATGACCTCTCGAAGGGTGTACCTGCACCCGAGTTCGAAACGCAGAGCTTCAAGGGCTACGTCGCGACAGTGACGCTCCACGCAGACCGCGCTGAGATCAAGCGCAAGCTCATGGGGAAGATGACCGGCGCCAAGGACTGCGTCATCCCCCTCAACGACGTCATCAAGGTTCAGTCCAAGGAGCCGACCCGGCTCGTGAACGGGTACGTGCAGCTCGCCACCGAAGAGGATCGGGGGCAGCTCCGACTGGCGACCGCCGAGGCGCAGAAAGCCATCGCGAACAACTCCCACACCGTCCTCTTCACGTGGAACCAGCGGGAGACCTACGCCGCCTACCTGGCAGCGGCTACGGCTGGAGTCCAAGGTCAGGGCGGCAACCCGTTCGGATGAGGGGCACTCCATCCAGGTCGAGGCAAAACCGACATTATGAGACAAGATTCCATAGAGAGGGACAGGGTGGCCGTGGCCAGGTGGATGTGCGAGGCATGTGGTGCGTTACTTCCCGGGCAGTTCGAGCCGGTCACGTCCCGCCACGCCCGACTCGTGGCGCACGAGATCAAGCCCGTACCTTGGGTGGCCCACAAAAATGGCAAGCCGACATCCAGCCCCACCCCGCCGCGCTCCCGGCAGACCCCTCATGAACGCCTGACGTGGATCTCCGTCACGGCCCTGGTAATCGGATGGATCACTTTCGGCATTTGGCACGAGGACGTGTACTGCCAGCAGAATCCGAACTCCGGGCCCAACATGCGCGTGGACAGGTCATGCTACGAGGTCCTTGCAGAATCAAGCACCTGGAGGGCAGTGATGGGCAACCTCGGCCTATGGCTGATCCTTGGAAGCATCGTCGGCTTCATCGTCGCCTCGTGGTGGTGGTTGCGACACAACCTTCGTGAGCGGTGACAGTGGACGAACCGCTTCAACCCCTTGGGTTGATTCAGCAACTGCCGGGCGCGTCAACACCGTCACGATGCCTGTCCTGACGAGCCGGCCAAGCTGAGAGAGAATGACTGCCGTGCGGATAGAGATCCTGGTGGGGCTGATCGGGTTCGGCGGTGCCGTAGTGGGTGCCGGGGGTGCGCTACTCGGCGGATGGCTCCAGCAACGCCACCAGGCCAAGACCGCGAAAGAGCAACGCCGGGACGAACGCCGCTTCACGGCTGGCCGCACGGCCTTGGACATGCTCATACGTCTTCGTCGCGTGGCAATGAGCCGCTCTGAAGGGAGCGCCGAGCGCGAGGAGGCATGGATTGACGAGCTGGTCGAGTGGACCACCACCTTCGATGCCGCCCTCCTTGTCGTGCCCGACGGAGACGAGATGCGTGAGCGCGTGTTCGAGGTCGTCAGGCACCTCGGGTTCTACGACTCGCTCGGTCAGACGCATTCCGAGGCGAACCGCTGGATCGACCTCACGTGCAAGGAGGCAATCGAACTTCTCTCCGCCTTCTTGCGCGAGGAGCCGCTCCCGCCACGGTCGAGGCCATTCGTGAACCAGATAGGGATGGTTCAGGCGCATCTCCGGTCCCGTCAGACCCCGCCCTGACGCCCGCCAGAAGAAGTACTTGCTTTCCCTAACGAACGACTGCATACTCTCGAACAGCAGGACAATTGCGTCCATGTGCAGGCCCCGACTCCCCTGGAGATGCGGGGCCTTTCGCATGTGCTCGGGAGGACTTCAGTGGAGGACGAATCCTGGCTGACGGCCCGAGAGGCTGCCGAGCTGACGGGCGTCAGCATCGTGACGGTCTACTCGTGGGTCCGTCGTGGCCACCTGAAAGTCGAGGGCCTCGATCACCGGGGCCAGAAGCTCTTCCGACACCTGGACGTGGCAAGGGCCGAGCAGGCCACCAGGACCAGGGCCAAGCGTGTCCTGAGCGCGGCAGCCTGACACCCGAACGCGTCACGACCCTAGTTCGATGACGCGGGAGCCGGAACCGAAGCTTCGAACCCGCTGAAATCCGGAACCTCGTTCAAGTTGATGCCGTTGAGGACTGGGATCTCCGCCTGGGCGAACTTGAGGATCAACGCCGCTTCAAGCTGGGCCTTCAGTGCTGGGTTCTGGACCTTGTCGAGGAGTGCTACTGCCTGGCGCGCGTCACGTTCAACAGCCATGTCTGCGCGTAGATTCCGCGTCTGCTCCGTCAGGTGAGCGAGAGCTTTGTCCGCTCGCCGGTGGAAGAGTGTCGCAACGACGGACATAACGAGACCAGCAACGCTGGTGACCATCGCAGAGTAGAACTCACCACTCGTCTCGGCCTTCCAAACGGCCATCCCTGCGCCTCCCAGAAGAACGACACCTCCCAGAACTGAGAAGCTGACGCTGGTAGTCAGGTTGATGCGTGCCGCCGACAGCCCATGTCCGTAGTACTTACGCAGCATCCTCTGGAAGTCACGTTCGAGCGCCCCCATGGGTACACCCGAGGAGTCCACCGGCTCCTGCGGATCTGGTCCGAATTCATCGACCTCCTTCTTAATCAGACGATTGACAAACAAGGACGAGAAGCTCGGCACACCCAGTGCGCCAGCCACGGCAAGCAAAAGTTCAGGGATGAACGTGAAGGGCATGGGGTTGATGGTGTCAGCGCCAGCGCGTCCTCGTCTCCCGGTTGAACTGTTTGACCGGTCACCCGTCACCACGCACACGTGAGGGGGGTGAGCCGGCCGTGGCCCGCACCTTCTCCGCAGGAGACGAAGAGCGTCTCCGTCAACTCCACGCTGACGGCGTCAGCCGCAACGAGATCGCCCGTCAGACGGGCTGGTCCGTCGGCACCATCACGAACCACGCGCAGCGCCTCGGACTGGACTTCGACCGCTCTGCCACGAGGGCCGCGACTGACGCCCGTCAGCTCGACCTGAAGGAGCAGCGTCAGGCGGTACAGCAGGACCTCCTGACGCTTGCCCGGGAACAGGTGGCGCGAGCACGGAGCCGGTACCTCCTGACGGGCATGACGCAGACCGGAGAGGTCACCGCCCAGTGGCTGGACCTTCCTCCGGCGAGGGAGACCAAGGACCTGACGACCGCCGCGACGAACGCCCTGGCCCGGTTCGACCAGAGGGCCAAGGACGACGCGGGCGGGGACGACCGGAACCTCTCGGCCATCGACCGCTTCCTGAGTGCCACCATGGGCAGCAACGAGCCGGACGAGTAGGCCGTGGACCTCCAGCAGCTGACCGCGAAGCAGCGCCTGGCCGTCCGGATCAGCCGTCAGCACCAGATCACGATCTACGAGGGCTCGGTCCGCTCGGCGAAGACCATCACGTCCCTGATCGACTGGCTGGAGTTCGTCCGCAACGGACCGCCCGGCAACCTCCTGATGGCCGGGAAGACCACAAGGACCCTGCGTCAGAACGTCATCGACGTCCTGGTGGAGATGCTCGGCACCCAGCTCTGCTCGTACAACGAGGGCAAGGGCGTCCTGACGCTCCTCGGCCGCAAGGTCATCATCGCGAGCGGCAACGACGAGTCCTCGAAGGACAAGATCCGGGGTCTCTCGCTGGTCGGTGCGTACGTGGACGAGCTGTCCACGATGCCGGAGAGCTTCTTCTCGATGCTCACCTCCCGCATGTCGGACGCGGACCCGCGCCTGATCGGCACGAGCAACCCGGACAGCTCGAACCACTGGCTGAAGAAGCAGTACCTGGACAAGGCCCGCGTGCACCTGACGCGGACCGGTGAGGTCCTGAGGCCCGGTAACGACCTGGACCTTGCCCGGCTGACGTTCGTCATCGACGACAACCCGACGCTGACGCCCACGTACGTGCAGCAGCGCAAGGCCGAGTACTCGGGCCTGCTGTACAAGCGCCTGATCCTCGGCGAGTGGTGCGTGGCCGAGGGCGCGGTTTTCTCGATGTTCGACGAGGACCAGCACGTGGTGGACGACATGCCGTTCATCGTCGACTGGATCGGGACGGGCATCGACGTGGGCCACTCGGTCCCCTTCGCCGCCGTCCTGCTCGGGCTCGGTGAAGACGGCCGGCTCTACTTCACGGGCGAGCACCGGTACGACCCCAACGCCAAGGAGAACCAGGGCGTGGGCAAGACCAACGCCCAGCTCTCCCCTGCGTACCTGAACTGGCTCCGGACGTACCGGAAGCCGCACGGGTCCCGGTTCGGCCCTCAGACGGGCGTACAGCCCCACCGTCACGTAGTGGACGCGGCGGCCAAGGACTTCCGCCTCCAGCTCCACTCCGATCTCCGGAGGCTCGGGAGCCAGTACGGCAGCGTCCACCTGGCCAACAAGGACGTCATGCCCGGCATCAATTGGATGGCCGGACTCCTCCAGGGCGACGCTCTGAAGATCCACCGCTCATGCACGGGATTGATCGAGGAGATCTCCTCGTACGTCTGGGACCCCAAGGCCAGTGCCGAGGGCAAGGACGAGCCCATCAAGCGGGATGACCACTCGATCGACGCCGCCCGCTACGTCCTCTACACGACGCGCCAGGACTACCGCCGTCGCATCCGCTTCAAGCACGAGGAGGTGGCTGCGGCATGACCGGTCTGCCCTCTGGAGACATCGCCTGGCCTCCGGCCTCCGTGGAGCTTCCCTGCCAGCGCTTCACTGAGTGGGGTGCCTGGTGGTCCGGCTCGATCCACCGCCTGGCCAAGGTCTACTCGGGGCAGTACGGGACCACGGTGTCCGGTCAGGTCCTGGGGACCTCCCGGTACGACGCGCCGTTCTGGTGGGGAGCCCCGGTCACCCCGGGCCAGTCCCCCATCCGCGAACACGTCCCGATCGCCGGGGACATCGCGGCCACGAGCGCCAACCTCCTCTTCGCCGACCCTCCCGCCCTGAAGGCCCAGGACGACACCACCCAGCAGCGCATCGACGACCTCATGCAGGACGGCCTTCACGCCGTGCTCCTGGAGGCCGCTGAGATCGCCGCGGCCTTCGGTGGCGTCTTCATCAAGGTCGACTGGGACCTGGAGGTGGCGGACGCCCCCATCGCCCAGGCCATCCAGCCCGAGCGCGCTGTCCCCGAGTTCCAGTGGGGCCGGCTCAGGGCCTGCACCTTCTGGACCGAGGTAGCCGTGGAGAGCGGCAAGGTCTACCGGCACCTGGAGCGGCACGAGCCCGGCGTGGCCTTCCACGGCCTCTACGAGGGCACAGCACAGCGTCTGGGCCATCAGGTGCCGCTGGAGACCCTCTCGGCCACTGAGCCGTACGCCAAGGCCGTGAACGGCGCGGGAGCGGTCCCGACGGGACTGCCCCGCCTCGCGTGCGTCTACGTGCCGAACATGCGGCCCTCCCGGCGCTTCAGTGAGTCCGCCCTCGGGCGCTCGGACTACGCCGGGGTCGAGAAGCTCATGGACGCACTGGACATGTCCTACAGCTCACTGATGCGGGACATCCACCTGGGCAAGGCCCGGCTGATCGTCCCGCAGGACTTCCTGATGCGAGCCCAGGACGAGAAGGGCCAAGGGGCCTGGTTCGACCTGGAGGCTTCGGTCTTCACGCCCCTGGATGTCCTGGCCGACGGAGGAGGTCTCCGCCAGGAGATCACCATGGTCCAGCCGGACATCCGGTACCAGCAGCACCTGGCCACGTCCGGTGACCTCGTCCAGCAGATCGTCCGGAGCGCCGGGTACTCCGCGCAGACCTTCGGGCTGAAGCAGGAGACCAGCGGGGAGACCACGGCTACCGAGGTCAACGCCCGTGAGCGGGCCTCCCTGAGCACCCGGGGCAAGAAGATCCTGTACTGGATGCCGCAGCTCCGTGAGCTGCTGGAGATCCTGCTGACGATTGATGCCCAGATCTTCGCCTCCGGGGTCACGCCCCAGCGCATCGAGATCGCCTTCCCCGAGGCCGTGCAGACCGACCAGCTCACGCTGGCCCAGACGGTCCAGGCGTTCAAGGCCGCCGGGTCCGCATCCCTTCAGACTCTCGTCCGCCTCTCGGGCCTGGTGCCCGACGACCAGGTGGACGAGGAACTGGCCCGCATCGAGGGGGAAGCCCCCGAGCCGGCCGCCATCCCCGCACCCGAGCCGGAGCAGGACTCCGAGCCCGAAGCGGCCTAGCACCACCTCCACGGCACGGCAGGACCGTGCCTTCCCCGACCTAGCTCCAGGAGGGCTTCGTCATGCAGTTCGACACCACGCCGGACCTCGGCACCCCGTACGTCTCCGTGCCGCCCGGCACGGTGCTCGGCCACCGCAAGGACGGTCGCCCCATCTACGCCATCGCCGGTGGGTCCGGCGAGGGTGAGGGCGGCGGCACCGAAGGCGGCCAGGGGAACGAGGGCGGCAACCAGGACCCGGATCAGGACCCGGCTGCCCAGCAGGGTGCCCAAGGCGGCAACGACGACCAGGACGGCGAAAGCTGGCTGGACGCACTGCCCGACAAGGCGCGCAAGGAGATCCTGCGCCTTCGCCGGGAGTCAGCCGCCAACCGCGTGAAGGCCAAGAGCGGCGGAACCGAGCAGAGCGAGCAGCTCCAGAAGGTGCTGAAGGCGCTCGGCCTGGAGACCGACGGCGACGACGCCGACCAGCTCACCGAGAAGCTCACGGCGGCCCAGACGGACGCCAAGCAGCGAGCGGTGGAGCTGGCCGTCTACAAGGCCGCCACGAAGGCAGGCGCCGACCCGGACGCCCTGCTGGACAGCCGGGCCTTCCTGAACGCCGTGTCCGCCCTGGACCACAACGGAGACACCTTCGACAGGGACGTCCTCCGAGAGGTCAGGGAGGCCGCGAAGAGCCCCAAGTACCGCACCGCGCCCGCGCGGTCGGGCGGGGACTTCGGCGGCTCCGACTCCGACGGCGACCGAGCGGCCAAGGCCGAACCCGGCAAGGCCCGGCTCAGCGCCTACTACGCGGAGAAGTAACCGCCCACCCCCATCAGCCCCGGCACTGACCGGGGCTTTTGCATGTCCGAAGGAGCACGGCAGTGGCCGTTTCCCTCGCTGAGTCCGCAAAGCTCAGCACCAACCAGCTCGTGAAGGGCGTCCTGGAGACGTTCCTCACCGACACCGAGTCGGTCGTCCTGGACCAGGTCCAGTTCGAGGACGTGGCCGGTAACGCCTGGGCGTACAACGAGGAGGCCACCCTCCCGGGTGTCGCCTTCCGTGACGTCAACGAGGCGTACACCGAGTCGACCGGCACGCTCAACACCAAGACCGAGTCGCTGAAGATCTTCGGTGGCGACGCCGACGTGGACCGCTTCATCGAGCAGACCCGGGGCAACCTGGCGAGCCAGCGGGCCACCCAGACCGGTCTGAAGATCAAAGCCCTGCGCCTCGGCTTCCAGACCGCGTTCATCAACGGCGACACCTCGGTGAACGCGAAGTCCTTCGACGGCCTCAAGAAGCGCCTCGTGGGCTCGCAGGTCCTGGACACCGCGACCAACGGTCTGCCGGTCTTCACCTCGGCGAACCCGGCGGCTTCGGCCCAGGACTTCTTCGACGCCCTGGACGCCCTGATCGCGGCCGTTCCCGGTGGGGCGAACGCCCTGTACATGAACGCCGGAACCAAGGCCCGCATCAAGTCGGCCGCCCGTCGGCTCGGTGCGTGGCAGCAGCAGCGGACCGAGTTCGGCAAGAGCATCGACACGTACAACGGCGTCGCCCTGCTCGACATCGGCACCGACGCGTCGGGCACCGCGATCCTCCCGCAGAACGAGACCCAGGGCTCGGCGAACGACGCCTCCTCGATCTACGCCGTGCGCTGGTCGTCCGGTGAGGGTGAGGTCGGCGTCCTCGGCCTGTGGAACGGCGGCGTCATGGTCGACGACCTCGGGATGCTCCAGTCCATGCCGGTCTACCGGACCCGCATCGAGCTGTACGGCTCGATCGCTGTCCTGGGCAAGGGTGCCGCTCGCCTTCGTGGCGTGCGCGTCGCCGCTGCCTGACCCCTACAAGTCAAGGAGGACTCGGGATGACCGAGAAGAAGGACGGCCTCCGGCACTCCGAGGGGTGCCCGGCCAAGCGCGTGGAGACCTACGAGGTCGAGCGCCACAACCGCGACCACTCCGTGGACCAGGTGCCCGTCAAGCGGTGCCTGGACTGCGGTGTCCAGGAGGTGTCCCACTGATGCGGACCTACCAGCGCCTGAAGTACATCGACGGCGTCCCCCAGGCCCAGGAGACCCGCAAGGTCACCGAGGAGTCCCCCGAGGACTACGAGCTGGCCCGGAAGGTCTTCGCCGAGGAGGAGGGCTGGGTCCTCACCGAGGACACCAACTCCCTGGCCCCCGACGGCCGGATGCCCAAGCGCGTGCGGGACATGGCCGAGGAGCCCGTCTCCACCGAGCCGGCCAAGGCCGCGCCCAAGCAGTAGGAGGGGCCATGGCCTACGCGACGGAGCAAGAGTTCGCCGCGTTCCTGGACCCTGACGCCGCTCCGCCCAACGCCCGGCGCCTGCTCGACACGGCATCGGATCAGGTCGACGAGCTGATCCATTACGCGGTGTACGAGGTCGACACCGAGGGCAACCCGACGTCCGTCAAGGTCGCCGACGCCCTCACCAAGGCGACGATCTACCAGGCGCAGTACCTGGCGACGACAGGGGACGAGACGGGGGCCAACGCCAACGTCTCGTCCATGTCCCAGGGCGGCCTGAGCATCTCGCGGTCCGTAGGCGGCTCCAGAGGCTCCGGCAGGACTCCGAGGTACTCGGAGAACGCCCTCGGTGTCCTGAAGGCCCAGGGCCTGCTTCCCGTCCGTCCTCGCACGTACTGAGGGGGTGCCGTGGCGCTCCTCTTCGCTCCGCACGCCGTCACCGTGGTGACCAAGGCAGACGCCGTGAACCCCCGGGGACCGTCCGGCACCGACTGGGATACCGCTCAGCGGGTCACGGTCCAGGGGCAGGTCGAGCCGGAGGGCTCTTCGGAGAACCGCGACAACCGCGACCAGGTGGCCACCACCTACCTGGTGCAACTCCCGCCTGGCACTGCGATCAGCTTCAGGGACCGCCTGGAGTGGAACGGCATGACCCTGGAGGTCACCGGCGATCCGCTCCTCTGGTCGGGCCTCGCCGCCTTGGACCACGTCCAGCTCACCGCGACCCGAGTCCGGGGGTGACTGTGGACGTCGAACTGGACGAAGCAGCCATCCGCTCCCTGGTGCGCGAGCAGGAAGTCCGGGAGGCCGTCCGAGACACCGCAGAACGTGGCCAGCGATTCGCACAGCAGATCGCCCCGGTCGTCACCGGGCGGTACCGGGACTCGATCCGCGTCGTGGAGGACAGCGACGGCGCGGACGTCGTCGCCGAGATCGACTACGCGGAGCACCTGGAGTACGGAACCCGTCACATGCCGGGACAACACATCCTCGGCCGGACCCTGGACTCCCTGCGGAGCAGCGGCCAGCCCTGAGCATTCGAGATGAGGAACACCCATGTCCGTGCAGGTGAAGGTCTCCTTCCCCCACAAGGACTGGCAGGGCAACCCCCACGAGGTCGGCGAGGTCTACTCCTGCTCCGAGCAGGAAGCACAGACCCGCGTGAACGACGGCTTCGTACGCCGCGTGGAGGGTGAGAGCCAGCCGGCCGCCGAGAGCGAGTCGAAGGCGCTGAAACCCGAGCAGTCCCGCCGCACCGCAGAGGCGAAGGCCCCGAAGTAGGAGGCGGCCGTGGCCATCAGCATCACGGTCTTCCCCGACGCGGAGCTGATGGCGATGAACTTCCTGGCCGAGTACTTCGGCGAGGACGCCTTCGTCTGCTCCACGGCCCCGGAAGGCGGCTCCTTCGAGGAGCAACTCCCGATCGTCCGGGTCTCCCGCATCGGCGGCACCTGGCGCGTACGCAAGGCGCTTGACGAGCCCTCGATCGACGTGGACGTCTGGTCGACCGACGCCACCCTCTCCCACGCCCTGGCCAACCGCGCTCGCGGGGCTCTGGAGGCCATGGTCGGTGACCAGCGGAACGGCGGGCTGGTCACGTTCAGCTCCGAGATCTCCGGGCCCGGTAGACGCCCGGACGAGAACCCCAACGTCTACCGCATCGGCTTCACCGTCGGGCTCTGCGTACGCCCCGCGTGACCGACTCTCTCCCGGGCTTGACCGGGACCAACTACCCCTTGAAGGAGGGCCATCATGGCTGACCCCAATGACGGCGTCCGGGTCGGATACGCGGGCAAGGCGTACATCGGCGCCGTCGGTGCTGTCGCTCCGGCGACCCTGACCGCCGCCCCGGACCCGGACGACTGGTTCGACCTCGGGAAGATCACCGAGGACGGTCTCACCGAGGCCACCGACCAGGCGCGCTCGGAGTTCAAGGCTTGGGGCTACGACTCCCCGGTCCGGACCCAGCTCACGTCCAAGACCACCACGTTCCAGCTCGCGTTCATGCAGTCGAGCAACGCCTACGTCCAGAGCCTCTTCCACTCGGTCCCGCTGGACGACATGACCACCACCGGTACCGGTGACGCCGCGTACACGTCCTTCACCATCGGCCAGAACACGGAGCCCGACGTCCGGGCTCTGCTGCTGGACATCGTGGACGGCGGCATCGCAACGCGCATCATCGTTCCTCGCGTGGAGGTCACCGAGCGCGGCAATAAGAGCTACAAGGGCACCGAGACGGTCAACTTCCCGATGACCTTCACCGCCCTGACCTCGTCCGACGGCACCTCGGTCCGCTACATGATGGGCGGCCTCGTCCTCCCGGCCTGAGCCGGCCAGCGGTCACCGCACGTCTGAACCCCACCCCACCCCCTTCTGGAGCACAGCCATGTCTGACCGCGAGATGTACCACGACGACGAGTACGACGAGCCTGAGTACGACGGTCCGGACGAGGACACGGTCGACGACTTCGACGACGACTTCAGCGGGGCGGACCTCGCCCGGCGCGAAGCCACGAAGAAGCCGTACCGCTTCCGTGGTCCCGACGGCACCGTCTTCTCCGTGCCTCACCCGGACCTGTGGAGCGTCCGAGGCCACGACGCTCTGGAGGGTGGCGACATCGCCGCCTGGGCCATGGAGGTCTTCGACCAGGACGTTGAGCTGTCCCAGGGCCTCCTGGACCTTCCGATGGGCGTCTTCCGCCCGGTCATGACGAAGATCGGCCAGCTCGCCAACGAGACCAGCCGGGCGGGGATGAACCGGGGGGAACGGCGGACTTCCGCGCGCACGTCGCGGAGCACTCCGAGGAACTCGAAGCGTCGCTGATCTCCGAGTACGGCTCAGAGGGTGACCTGCTCCGGTACTTCCGGGGCGAGATGACCCTCCGGCGGCTCAAGGTCCTCATCAACGGGCTGCCGTCCAGCTCGATGTACAAGGCCAAGCTCCGTGGCGTCACCGACGGCCAGCGCTGGGGCGACGTTGAGTATCTCCTCGCCTTCATGGCGGACATGCTCCAGGCCCACTACGGGGTGGCCTACGTCGGCGTGACCGGCAAGCAGCCGACCACCATGGCCCCGTACCCGCGCCCGGAGTACGCCTCGCGGGCTGCGGCCGAGGACGCAGACGCGCGGGCGGAGGCGCTCCTCGAAGCCTGGTCGAGCGGAGCCCTGGAGACTCAGGCAGGCCCGCAGCCGGAGTGGATCGACGGAGCACCAGCAGACCACCGCGGCCTCTTGCCCAGCGGTATCGATCAGCTCCCGGCAACGGGAGGCGCGACCACCACTGAGTAGGGGGCGGTCGTGTCCTCTGTCGGCTCTGTCTCGCTGCGGGTTTCTCCGGACGTAACCCGGTTCGGCCAGGAACTGGCGGCCCGGCTGAGGGCGGAGAGCACGTCCTTCACCGTCCCCATCGCGATCGACCGGGCCTCGCTCGCCACCTTCCGGGCCCAGGTGGCCAACCTCGTGCGCCCACAGCAGGTCGACATCAACGTCAACCTCCAGGGCGAGGCTTCGGCACGGACTCGCCTGGACGCGCTCGCGCAGAGCCGTACGAGCAACGTCCGGGTCGACGTCGACCGGAGCGCGGCAAACACCATCGGCCGCATCACCTCGGCGGCCGGCTCGGCTCTGGGCACGGTCGCCGGGCTCGGTTCGAAGCTCGCCCTCCTCGGCTCGGCCGCTCCTGCGGTCGGAGCCATCGCGAACGTGGTCGCTGCCATCGCTCCGGCAGCAGCCCTCGCACTTCCGGCTGTCGCTGCTCTCGGCTCGGCCGTCGGAGCCATCAAGCTCGGTACCACCGGACTGGGAGACGCCTTCAAGGAGGCGTTCAGCCCGGCGGCCTCCGGCGCCTCTGGAGCGGCGTCCGCGACCCGCCAGGTCGAGCAGGCCCAGCGGGGCCTGGCAGACGCTCAGCGGGCCGTAGGAGACGCACGCAGAGCAGCGGCGGAGCAGGTCGCCAACGCCAACAGGGCAGTTGTCTCTGCGGAGCGGGACCTCTCGGACGCGCAACGGGACGCCAAGTCGGCGCAGGAAGACCTCACCGGCGCCCGCCGTGACGCCACGCGCGAGTTGGAGGACATGAGCCTTCGCCTCCAGGGCTCCCGCTTGGACGAGAAGGAGGCCGTCCTCCGGGTCCAAGAGGCCGAGGAGGCGCTCAAGAAGGTACAGCTCGACCCCAGGTCGAGCGACCTCCAGCGCGCGCAGGCCCAGCTCAGGGTTGACGAGGCGAAGCAGGGGCTCAAGGAGCAGCGGGTCGAGACCCAGCGGCTGGCCAAGGACACCGAGGCTGCGAACAAGGCTGGGGTCGAGGGCTCCGACCGGGTCAAGGACGCGAAGGACCGTCTGGCCGAGGCCAATCGGAACGTCGCCGACAAGGCCCAGGGCGTCAGGGACGCAGAGACCGCGGTGGCCAAGGCGCAGTCCGACGGAGCCCGGCAGGTCGCCGATGCTCAGCGGAGCGTTGCCGACGCCTCCCGGGCTCTCGCGGATGCCCAGACAGCCTCTGCCGCCCAGACGGCCAAGCTCTCCGAGAGCTTCTCCAAGCTCTCGCCCAACGCTCAGGGATTCGTCAACGCGGTCAAGGGCCTCAAGCCCTCCTGGGACGCCATGCAACTCGGTGTTCAGGACCGCCTGTTCGCTGGTCTCGGCGGTCGGCTGAGCGATGTGGGCAGTCGGGTCATCCCGATCCTGCGGGGCGGCCTGGAGGGCACTGCGGGCGTCCTGAACCGCATGGCCAAGGGCGCACTGGACGCGGTCAACAACCTGGCCAAGACCGGCATGCTCCGGCAGATCTTCGACGGAGCCACCAGGTCCCTGTCCCCGCTGAGCCGCATCCCCGGACAGCTCGTCACCGGCTTCGGCCAGGTGGCCGTGGCGGCGCAGCCGGCCTTCCAGCGCATCACGGAGGGCGTCTCAGGCGTTGCTGACGGCGTCGCCGCGAAGCTCTCCAAGGCGTTCGAGTCGGGCGCGATGGAGAAGGCCATCGACACGGCGGTCTCCCTGCTCGGCGACCTCATGGATGTGGCGGGCAACGTCGTCAGCATCCTGGGCGACGTCTTCATGGCCGGGGCCGATTCCGGTGGCGGCACCATCGGGATGCTCAAGACGATCACCGAGGAGATCTCGAAGATCACTTCGAGCCCCGAGGTGCAGGGCGGCCTGAAGGCGCTGTTCGACGTCATGGGCACCCTTGCCACGACAGTCGCCCCGTTGCTCGGCACGGCACTCAAGTTCGTGGGCGAGATCTTCCAGAAGCTCGGGCCTCCGATCGAGACCGTGGTCCAGGCCCTGGGCGATGCCCTGGCGCCCGTGATTGACGCGCTCGGTCCGGTCCTCGTCGTCCTGGCGGACGTCGTCGGGAAGATCCTGATCGCCCTCTCCCCCTTGCTCGTCGTACTCGGCAATCTGATCGCCACCGCGCTCAAGCCGCTCGGCCCGATCTTCGCCATCATCGGCGGCCTGATCCAGAAGCTCGCACCCATCATTGCTGTCCTGGCCAGCACGGTTGGGCAGATTCTGACGCCGATCCTGGAGGGGCTCGGGGCAGTCCTTACGGAGCTGGTCACGCAGTACGCGGATCAGTTCCTCAAGCTGCTCGAAACGCTCCTCCCGGTGATCCCCGAGCTGATTCCACCGCTCCTCGGAGTGGCGAAGTCGCTCGGCGATCTCCTGCTCGCCATCGCTCCGTTGCTGCCGCAGATCCTCCTGCTGACGACGCAGCTCGTCGTCGCGCTGCTCCCGGCGCTCCTGCCGCTGCTCCCGCCGATCCTCCAGCTCGTGGACCTGCTGGTCCGGTTGGCTGTCTGGGCGATCAAGAAATTCGTCCTTCCGGCCATCCAGGACTTCATCGGCTACGTCAAGGACATGGGGCACAAGCTCCAGCCCTTTATTGACGCGGTCAAGCACGTCACCGAGTGGATTCGCGACAAGTTCCAGTGGCTCCACGACAAGCTGATAGGTCCCTCGGGCGTTCCCGACCTGATCAACGGGATCGCCGGCTGGTTCAGCCGGGGCAAGGCGTGGATCAAGAAGATCTGGGACGAAGCCTGGGCCAACACGATCGGTCGCGCCACCAGCGCGGCAAAGGCCGTGGGCGAGAGGGTCTCCAGGTTCGCCAGCTCTGTGCGGGACGGCTTCACCGACGCCAAGCACTGGGTCACCGACCGGTGGTCCAGCATGTGGTCCAGCGTCTCCGACCGGGTCACCTCGATGCGCAAGACGGTCGAGGGCAAGGTCCGGGACTTCAAGGACAGCATCGTCGGCTTCTTCGTGACCGCCGTCAGCGGTGTGAAGACCGCCTGGGACAAGCTCCAGGCCGTTGCCAAGTCACCGGTGAAGTTCATGATCGAGACGGTCTTCAACAAGGGGATCGCCGGGGTCTGGAACAGCACGGCCGCCAAGCTCCCGGGCATCGGGAAGATCAGCGAGATGAAGCTCCCCCAGGGCTTCGCGAGCGGCGGTGTACTGCCGGGCTACACCCCCGGCTTGGACGTTCACCGCTTCGTCTCGCCCACCGGCGGCACGCTCGACCTCAGTGGAGGCGAGGGCATCCTCCGGCCCGAGGTGACCCGGGTCGTCGGGAAGAGCGGGATCGACACCCTGAACGCAGCAGCGCGAGAGGGCGGGGTGCAGGGCGTTCGGAACGTGCTCAGCAGCAAGATTCCGCACCAGGCGTTCGCGGGCGGCGGCATCTTCGGAAGCATCTGGGACACGGTCTCGGACAACCCGGTGACTGGCGCGGTCGGGGACATCCTCGGCAAGGGCGCCGACTGGGCTCGCGGCGGTGTTGCGGACCTGGCGGAGAAGGCTCTCAAGGCCCTGCTGGGCCCGCTGAAGACCCCGACCATGGCCCACCCGGACTGGACCGACCTGATCAGGGCCGTCCCGACGCAGTTCGCCGCGAAGATGGTCAGTTTCATCCGGGGCAAGGAGGACGCCGGGGCCGGTAGCGAGGTCGCGCTCAAGGGCTACAAGCCCTCGGCAGGCGTGGCTCAGTGGTCGAGCGTTGTTCTCCAGTCACTCAAGGAGGTCGGAGAGCCGGCCAGCCTGTTGAACACCACGCTCCGGCGGATGAACCAGGAGTCCGGCGGCAATCCCACGATCGTCAACAAGTGGGACGGCAACTGGCAGGCGGGCCATCCGTCGGTCGGCCTCATGCAGGTGATCGGCCCGACCTTCCGGTCCTACGCCGGGAAGTACAAGAACAAGGGCCCGTTCCTCTACGGGACGTCGGTCGACCCGCTGGCCAACGTCTACAGCTCGATGCGGTACGCGAAGGCGGCGTACGGGTCGCTCTCCAGGGCGTACGACCGGCCCGGTGGCTACGACAACGGCGGCTGGCTCCCTACCGGGGTCTCCACCGTCGTAAATCAGACTGGTGAGCCCGAGGCGATTCTCAACCCCCAGCAGTGGCAATCGATGGTCACCCTCGCTGAGCAGGCCAAACGCGGTCAAGCGAGGGGCCACCAGATCACGGTGAACAACCCACCGCAGCCCACCGCAGAGAAGCAGATCGCGGACGCGATGTACCGCTCCGAACTCCTGGGGAGGTAGCTCATGGCCTTGCTCGTCGCCGGTACGACCTCAGGGCCGGAGGGCCCGAGGGTTCGTGACCCTCGGGCCACCTCTGTGACCTGGAGCAGTTCGTCGGGCCGGATCACCTCGCTGTCGGACTTCGACGACTGGCGGTCCGGTGCCTTCGTCATGCCCGGAGTGGCAGGCACCGGGCTGCCCGACTACACGTACTACGCGGATCAGTCCCCGGCCTTCGACGGCTCCGTGATCCGTGGAGTGCGAGCCGGCCAGCGAAGCATCACGATCCCGCTGCACATCTGGGGGCTGGACAGGCCGTTGTGCCTGGCTCGCTTCCATCGGATCGTGCAGGACCTCAACCCCGCCTACGGGCCGGGGACGCTCATGTTCGCCGAATCCGACGGCTCGGCCCGGCGTATCTCCGCGTACTACGCGGGCGGGATGGAGATCCAGGACGACGACGAACGGACGGGGCGCCACTGGATCACGGCGGTCCTGACGTTCAACGCGCCGTCGCCGTTCTGGAGCGGTCAGGACGAGACGGTGACGTTCCAGGTCGGCGGAGGGGCGGATGGCTTCTTCCCGTTGCTGTCCTGGAAGGTCCGGGACTCGCAGGTCCTGGGAGCAGTCAAGGTCTTCAACCTCGGCGAGGTAGACACCTACCCGGTGTGGACCATCAAGGGCCCAGGTACGGCGGCCACGATCACGAACGCCACCACGGGCGAGTCCTTCGTCCTGACGCGCACCATGTCCTCTTCGGACACCGCCGTCATCGATACCCGCGAGGGCATCAAGAGCGCCCTCCTGAACGGATCGACCAACCTCTGGCCGAACCTCAACTCCGCGGCCGTCCTGTGGCCGCTCAGGCCCGGCAGCAACGACGTGGGGCTGACCGTTACGGGTACCACCGGGGTCAGCTCTGTCCAGCTCTCGTACACCCCTCGCTACCTCACGGCGTACTGAGGAGGCTGCGTGTACAACCAGCGTGACCTCCAGGTCTACGTTCGGGACTCCAGCCACCAGGTCATCGGCCAAGTCGACGACTTCACCCAGGTCCAACTGGTCCTGCGATACAACGCCGTCAGCAACTGGTCCATGCAGATCTCGGCGACTCCGCGCAACGCGGCGCTGCTGACCCCCGAGGCGAATCCCGGGGGCGGTCTGATCTTCAAGCTCTACGGGACCACGCTTCTCTCCGGACCGGTCCACACCTTCGGGTACGAGTCAGATCAGGACGGCTCCAAGAAGTTCACGGTGGCCGGGCCTGACGACACGATCCACGCAGCAGGCACGCTCATCTGGCCGGACCCGGCGCACGCCATCGAAGCCCAGGCCACGTCCTACTACGCGGTGACGAACTCGACCGCGTTCACCGAGACGCTGATGAAGAACCTGGTCAACCTGAACCTCGGCCCGGGGGCTCTCACCAGCAGACGCAAGAGCGGCCTCACGGTCGAGACGTCCAGCAACAGAGGGAAGACCGGGCACTCCTTCACCTACCGCTTCGAGACTGTGCTCGACGCCCTGGCGGAGATCGCCAGGGCAGCCCCGATCGGGACACCCGCCGGGTACCTCGGCTTCCGGATCATCCAGCAGGGCACGGGAATCGAGTTCCAGGTCTACTCGACCCGGGACCGCAAGGACACCGCGACCTTCTCGGAGGGCCGTGGAAACGTCGTCACGTCCTCGTACGAGGTGAAGGCGCCGACAGGCGTCTACGCGGTCCTCGGGGCAGGACGGGATGCCGTGGCCGGATCGACCAGCTCTGCCGTGGTGGCCAAGGAACTGTTCGGCTACAGCCGGACGGACACGGTCTTCCCTGGCTACCGACCCGAGATCTTCGTGGACGTGGGGGAAATCGATCCCACCGCCGCAGACGCTCAGGCCCAACTCGACGAGAAGGCGCAGGACGCGCTGTACGCGGCGGCCACGTCCATCAGCATCTCGATGGCCCCACAGGACACCGACCAGCTTGCGTTCGGCAAGGACTACTTCCTCGGAGATCTGGTCACAGTCGTCGTCCCGTACGCCGACCAGATCCAGGAGCAAGTCCGTGAAGTCGAGCTGACCTTCGACGCCTCGGCCGGGCTCAGGACCGAGATCACCGTCGGCACCGAGGCCACGACCTCCCGCAAGACATCCGGTTCAACGAAGAGGCTCAACACGCTCGCCGACCTCCTCAAGAAACTCAACACCCGAAAGTGAGATCGGCGTGGCCTTCTCTTCCTTCCCCTTCAGCAGCTCCCCGCTGTCCACCGAGGCCCAGTACGCCCTGACGGCCAGCCGGTGGGGCAACGACGGCGTCCACACGGACGACCTCTCCAGCACCGCCCTGAAGGTCACCGCGAACGGCACGAGCAGCCTGTCCATCGCGGCCGGCTCGGCCTTCGTGAACGGTGCCACCGTCGTCAACGACGCGGCCTTCTCGCTCGCCGTCACCTCGAACTCCGGCGGCTCCTCGGCCCGCAAGGACCTGGTCGTCCTGCGGTACAACGCCTCGGTGGACTCGATCACCCCCGTCTACAAGACAGGTGGGACGAGCGCTCCCGGGCTCACCAACACCCCAGGCACGGGCGTGGTGGAGATCCCCCTCGCCGAGTGCACCGTGGCTGCCGGTGCATCTGTCGTGACGTCGGGCGCCGTCGTGGACCGCCGCTGGGGCTCGGGACGCCCGGTGGCCATCGGAAGCCCTTCCGCCCGACGTCCGTCGATCAAGGGCCAGATCCTGATCGAGGGCAACGACATCCTGCTGGGCGACGGCGTCACCTGGCTCTACCTCGGCACCGCGAGCGCACCGGCCTGGTCCTCCTACACACCGGTGTGGACGGCCGGGGCCGCCGCCCTCAACTGGGGCTCCGGCTCCAAGAACATCGGTCGGTACAAGCTCGTCGGCAAGACCTGCCACGTGAAGATCGAACTCACCCCCACGGGCAACCCGCCCGCCTACGACGATCCGATCCAGGTGAGCTTGCCGTTCCCCTGCCAGAACTTCGTCCGCGAAGTCGGGTTCAACGTCGTCTTCACCTCGGTCAACAACGAGGGGTCCGGAGCGGGAATCGCCATGATCTTCCCGGCTGAGAGCACGACCAAGATCGCTCGCATCCGCTATCCCCTCAGTTCGAACGTCAACGGATCGCCCGCGATCGGGGAGGTCAACAGCGCCAACATGTTTACGAACGCGCCGTACAACGTCCGGACCGGTGACTCGCTCACGATCTGCGGGACGTACGAGATCGCCTGAACTCTCGCACCCACGCGTCCCCCGAGGCCCTGCCTGCGGGGGCCTTTTCATGAGCGAAAGGCAACACGATGAGTCGACACATGTTCGGACTTTCGGCCGCCGACCTGGCCATGGAGAAGGTCGGCGACGAAGTCCGGCTCCGTGCGGCAGCGATCGGTACCGTCTGGGACGCCCTGGTCGGCGGGAACCAGCTCACGGACCTCACTGACCTGGCCGGTACTCCGATCACCCAGATCACCGCCGACGCAGAGGCCGCGGTGGGCTTCTACGGCCCCGACGGAGCCAGCACGGTGTACGTGGACTTCGGGTACTCCCGCCGGTTCCTGATGATGGCCGTGGACCTCGGGAGCCAGATCGACGGCGTCACGCTGAACAAGCTGGACCTCACCGGCGGCACGATGCTCGGGCCGATCACCACCTCCGGCCTCCCGTCCGCCCCCGGGCACGCCGCGAGCAAGGCGTATGTGGATGGTGAGGTCACCAACGGGGACACCGCGACCCTGACCAGCGCGACGAACTACGCGGCTTCGCAGACGGCGCTGAAGGTGGCCAAGGCCGGCGACACCATGACGGGCCCGCTGACGCTGCCTGCGAACCCCACGAGCGCCTTGCACGCGGCCACCAAGCAGTATGTCGACGCGCTCACCGGCGGCGGCGCGGTCACCTCCGTCAACAGCCAGACGGGCGCGGTGAACCTCACGGCCGCCAATGTGGGTGCCCTGCCCAACACCGGCGGAACGATCTCAGGGAACCTCAGCGTTACCGGGAACCTCAGCGTGACGGGAGTGGGGCGGACACTGTTCGCCCGGAAGACCTCCGACCAGTCGGTGACCTCCTCCACCACCCTGGTGAACGACAGCCAGCTCCTGCTGCCCGTGGTGGCGAGCGCGACGTACACGCTGTTCCTGCTGTGCATCTTCTCCGGCGGCACGACAGGGGACCTCAAGTTCGACTGGACCGTCCCGTCCGGCACCGTGCTGCGTTGGTCGGACCAGACCGGGAGTTCGGGCCTGCACTCTGATGTGGACACCTACTCGGCTCCCGGCGGCAGCACTCAGGTCGCCCTTCAGATCTGGGCCACGGTGGTGACGTCTGGGACGGCAGGGAACGTGCAGTTCCGTTGGGCTCAGAGCGCCACGGACACCACGGCAACCATCGTGCGGACCAACTCGCACCTGCGCCTGGAGCGGGTCGCGTAGCTCACCTTCAATCAGAAATACCCATCACGCGGCACACAACGGGCTCTATGGTCCTGACATGGCCAAGGTCTGTGTCTTCTGCGGGGGGACCCCGCTGACCAAAGAGCATGTTCTGCCGCGCTGGTTGAAGGTGGCGCTGGACCCATCTGTGCGCCGGTTCCGTTACATCCGGCTGAGCGAAGAGGGCTTGCAGCGCCACGACGCTCCGCCGCTGAACGATCAGGTTAAGGTGGTCTGCTCCGAGTGCAACAGCGGCTGGATGAACCAGCTTGAGGAAGGTGTCCGCCACTTCTTGCCTGCCCTCATCCAGGGCACGGCCTGGACCCTCGACGCTGACGAACAGCAGGCACTGGCGACCTGGACGCTGAAAACGCTGCTCATGTTCCAGTACACGCACCGCCCCGGCGTGCGCGCCGTCATCCCGTCAGAAGACTTCGTCAGGCTCAAGGAGTTCCGCCAACCAACGGTCTCCATGCTTGGCCGCCTCGGGTTCATGAACTACCCACCAGATGACTCAGAACCACTGGTCGACACCCTCTGCCAGGTGTACGGCACCCCGGAGGCTGGCGACATCGCGTGGATAGGCACTTTGAAGATCGGCTGCATGGTGGCCCAGATCATCCGGGCTCCGGACGTCCCTGAGGGGCGGACGCTGACGCCCTTCGAGAGTCTGCCCTCGCTGCGGTCCATCTGGCCGCAGGAAGAGCACGTCGTGTGGCCGCTTCCGGCCGCGATCCCGCACGAGCTGATGACCGCCTTGGCGCTGCCCCAAGGGCTTGACGTGAACACCATGCCCGCATAGACGAAACGGATCGCTGCCGGGGCACCGATCCCGCTACCTTCCCCTCATGGACGAATCACTCTCCTTCGAGAGTTTTCTTGGCGGCGCAAAGAAGGCCGCCCACAAGGCGATGGACGACCATGGGCGCAGTGAATACGACGAGTTCGCGCTTCACGCTGGCGTTGCTGTAGAGCGGCTCGCCAAGGCCGTTCTGGTCAGGAAAAACCCGATCTACCTCGTAGAGATGCGCAACGGGCCTTCGGACCTTCTCCTTTACTTCGGTGGTCACCTTGAGATAGAGACTGAGAAGGTTCGCACTGTCGGGGCCGGCGAGGCCCTCAAGAGGCTGCGACGCGTAGGCGTGCTCCCCACGGACCCGCAGCTTGACCTGCTGATCGAGCTGCGTAACGGCACGGCACATACAACTGTTGGGGATCAGGCCAAGGCTCTCTTGCCCACGCTTGCTGAGACCGTAGGCACCCTGCTGACCGACATCGAAATCGACTTTGCCCAGTTCTGGGGACGCTGGTCCAGCGCCGTACACGTGGCGATCGACCGGCACCGGAACGAAGTGCAGCGGGACGTGGAGATCCGGATTAAGCAGGCCAGACACCTCTTCGATGACCGGTTCAAGGGACTTCCCACAGCGGCCAAGAAGCTGGCTCTCCAACTTGATCCGCCCGATGTCGACTTCGATTTCCCTTATCGCTCTGGTCCTCGCCCCGACACTGCATATATGCGGATCTCCATCAGAACCCCTTGCCCGGCGTGCGGAGGGAACGCTCGGCTCGGGATGATGGCTCAGAGCATGGACCTCGCTGACGGCTTCTGCACCCCTGACCTCCTCGCATGCCACTTCTGCAATCTGGAACTGAACAGTGCGGAAGAGATCGTTGCGTCAGGAGCTGACGTGGAGAAGGCGGAACTGCCTACGTCCGTCAGCTTCTCTTTGCCCCGAACGGCCGCAAGCGGGATGAAGATCGGCCGAGTATCCAGAGGCTGAACACCTCATCCAAAAGCCCCGGCTCCCCGCCGGGGCTTTTACATGCCCAGATAGCGCATGGACCCCTTGCGCTCACTCGCAAGGAGGACCCCGTTGCTCGGACGTATTGCGATCCTGGCCGCCACAGAGGCCACCGACGCCCCCGCCGACATCGGCAAGATGATCGGCAGCTTCGCCCAGTACGGCATCGTCGGCCTGATCGTCGTGCTCCTGATCTTCGGCATCCTCGTCCCCCGCTACGTGATGGCCGCGCTGACGGCTGAGAAGGACAACTGGCGCACCGCGTTCGAGCAGGAGCGCGCGGCTCACCAGGTGACCCGGGAGCAGCTCGCGAAGGCCGAGGAGCGTGGCGACGTTGCCACCGAGCAGGGCAGGGCGATGAACACGCTCCTCATCGAGCTGGGCCATCGGCCCCATGCTGCCCCCGGGAGCGCCTGAGATGTGGACCTTTACCCGCCGGAGCCAGGTGTCCCCGGAGTCGGAGACCGCGAAGAGGGCTGCCGAGAAGTCCCTCCAGGAAGCACAGGCCCGGACCCCCGAGGCCGACGCTCAGCTCAGCGAGAGCCGCTGGGTGACGGAGCAGCTCAAGGCGCACAACCGGGCCAACGCCTACTCCGACTTCATCGAAGGTATCGTCCTCGGCCGCCTCAGCGACGGTCGATCGTAAGGAGGCTCCGTGCTCTACACCGCCACCCTGTACATCCTGCTCGTCACCGGGCTCGGCGCCTCCGTCGGCTTCTTCGCTCTCCACCGGCCCCGGCGGTTCTTCCGAGCGGTCGAGATCAACGCCTCATGGTGGGTCCTCGTCGCCGCCCTCTGGTCCGTGCGCTCGCTCGTGCTCATCAGCATCCGCGGCGCCTCGGCCGGCCCGTGGTGGGACGTGCTCGTCTCCCTCGGCCTCCTGGTCGCCATCGACGCCCTCCTCCTGGTCCGCCTCGTCACGTACGTCGGGTACCTGCGGAACCACCCCGAGCGGCCGTAGCCCGCCTGAACCCCTATCTCGCCCTCCTGACCCCACAGGTCCGGAGGGCTTTTCCATGCCCACCAGAACCCCGAGGAGACACGTGAAGCTCGTCACCAGAACCCAGCTCGGATGGCCCTCTTCCGCCGCTCCAGCCCAGGCGAAGACCAAGGGCGTGAAGGTCCACTACGAGGGGACGGCAGTCTCCCGGAACCTTCTGACGGATCACGGCGCCTGCCTGGCCGAATGGAAGGCCATACGCGCGAGCCACCTGGCGAACGTCGAGGAGAACTACTCGGACATCGCTTACAACTTCGGGGCCTGCCCGCACGGCTACCTCTTGGAGGGACGGGGCGTCGGAAAGCGCTCCGGCGCCAACGGCGATCAGGCCCTCAACATCGCGCACTACGCCATCGTCGGGCTGGTGGGAGACGAAGGTCTGACCGAGCCCACGGACGAGATGCTCTCCGCGATCCGCGACGGCATCGAGCTGCTCCGACAGAACGGTGCCGGGGACGAGATCAAGGGTCACCGCGACGGATACGCCACGGCGTGCCCCGGCGGCCCGCTCTACGCCTGGGTCCATGACGGTGCCCCGCGCCCCAAGGCGGATACATCGGCCGTCCCCGCCTCCCCGAAGCCGACGTACGAGCCGTATCCCGGCTCGGCCTTCTTCATGAGGGGCGCCGTCCCCGCCATCGGGAAGTCCTCGCCCGTCTTCACGGCCATGGGCAAGCGCCTCGTGGCAAAGGGCTGCGGCCTCTACCTGGTCGGGCCCGGTCCGAAGCTCGGAGACGCGGACGTGAAGTCGTACGAGAAGTTCCAGCGGTCCCTGGGCTACGTCGGATCAGACGCCAAGTGGCCTCCCGGTCCAACCTCGTGGAAGATGCTCCAGGTGCCGAAGGCTTGATGGTTCACGCCCTTCCACACGCCCATGTCGCCTCACGCGCCCTCCTTCACGCCGTCGCCGCACGGACAGTGGACGGATTAGCTGTCTGTCCGATCAGCGGCAGCCAGGAGGCCCTGTGCGAAAGACCCTGAAGTTCGGCATCACGGCAGTGTTCAGCGCGGCAGCACTCGCCATAACCACCCCTGCGTCGGCCTGGACGGGGAGCTACATCTCCTCGAACAGCGGTCAGGCGTACGTACGAGGAGCTGCGACCACCAACAGCGCCATCCTCGGCATCGCTCCTAACGGCCGTCTGGTCGACATGATGTGCTGGAAGACGGGCGAGTGGGCCAACGGGAACTACTGGACCGACCGGTGGTTCTACTCCACAGTCCAGTCCAACGGCACCAACAACTGGAACGGTTACGTCCACGCCTCGCTCGTGGCCAACCAGAAGTCCGTACCTCGCTGCCCGTGACACGACAGAGCGCCCCTTCCCGGCCGATGCTGGGAAGGGGCGCTCTTCTGCGTTTTCCGGATGAACCTGCGGATCAGTCGCCGAGTCGGCAAGACTCTGATCGTGGATGCAGGAGCGGCGGCCGTTGTTGGCGCGGCAATCGGTGGTGGACTGGCCGGACTCACAGCCCTGGGAACGAGTTGGTTCAACCTGCGGGTGACAGGACTCCAGAGCAGGGCTCTGGCTACGGAGTCCGCTCGACAGCGTCGTTTTGAGAGCCTCCGAGAGCGACGAGAGCCACGCTCGAAGGCGTACGCGGATCTAGTCGACGCCGGGCAAGAGGTACTCGACCTCACTCGCTCCTCCAGGGAGGAACTGCACGACCTCATCGATGGCCTGTACAGGACTATCCGCAAGCGTCGGGCCGCCGTGGCGATCGTGGGGCCCGCAGCTGTCGTGCAGTCGGCCTCCAACCTTGCTCAATCAGTGTCGAGGCTGCGGAACGAGATCGAGCACTTGCGCCAGTTCACCGCTATCTCAGACGTCGAAGTGGCCCTGGAGTTGTTCACCAGAGCGGCTCGCGCAGCCCTAGAGGACGACGGCGATGAGCCGCACGAAGCCCCCTGAGAACAAGAGCAACCCATGCTGAGCGGCTGGGCCCACGGAGAGACCCGGTAAGGGGCACACCCTTCCCCGCTCTTCCGAGCCAGGGGCGGTGTTGCCCCATGTACCTCTATGGGTAAGCGTCGTAGAAGTACGTAGAAGCAAGAAGAACGAGGGAGAGTCATGACGTTACGGTTCATCGCGAAGGACCCGAACACAAACGGGGAGAACTGCCCGACCCTCTGGGTGGATGAGGAGACGAAGGACTTCATCATCCAGGGATGGAAGGCAGACGACGAGACGGAGCGGGAGTGCCTGGAGACCGGCGCCATCCCCGACACCGAAGCAGTCGTCCGGCTGCCCGCCCGCATGGTGGCCGCGATCAGGGAGGCGTGCGATGCCGCAGACGGTGCCGCCGTTTGCTGACCTCCTGGCGAACTGCCGCCACAGCGCCGTCCATCTGGAGACGCGCGACGTCTACGGAGTGGAGAACGAGGACGAGGACTTCGCCGCGTGGCGAGCCGGCCAGCGGCACACCCCCGAGAACCGCGGCGAGTGGTGGAACTCCTTCCACTCTTCCGTTGCCCAGGCGGTGAGCCGTGGTGTGAAGGTGCGCCGAGCCCGCGTCGTCTCCGAGCCGCTCTCGGAGTACGTGCGCTACGAGCACTCGTCCACGTTCCAGAACGTCATGGCGGGAGAGGAGGTCCGGTGGCTTCCGCGTCGGATGGCCTCGGATCTGCTGATCCCGGGCAATGACCTGTGGCTGTTCGATACCGACCTGATCCGCTTCGGCCTGTTCTCCGGTGACGGCACCTTCGTCAGCCACGTCCTCACCACCGACTCTGAAGTGATCAAGAACGTCTCCGACTCGTTCGAGAGCATCTGGAGCCGAGCCGTCCCGCACGACCGCTACACCATCTGAGCGAGGAATGACCGAGTCACCGACAGCCGCCGTACAGGAAGCTCGGCTACAACTGGCCGCCCGTCTGCGGGAGATCCGCACCGAGGCCGGCCTGACGGGCACGCAACTTGCGCGGCGGCTGGACTGGTATCCCTCGAAGGTCTCCCGCATCGAGCACGCCCGGACTCCTCCGGCAGTAGCCGATATCCGGGCCTGGTGCGCGGCCTGCGGGGCCGAGAGGGCGGCCGAGGACCTGGTGGCTTCCGCCGTGTCCGCCGACTCGCTGTACGTGGAATGGCGACGGGTACAACGCACCGGGCTGCGGCACCTCCAGGAGTCCCGTGTCGAGCTGTACGAACGCACCCGCCTGTTCCGGGTCTACTGCTCCACCGTGATCCCCGGAATCTTCCAGACGCCCGCGTACGCGACGGCCCTCCTGAGTTCCATCTCTCGGTTCCACAGGACACCCAACGACGTGGCAGAGGCCGTGGAAGCCCGGGTCCGCCGATCCCGGGTGCTCCACGTCAACGGCAACCGGTTCTCCGTGCTGATCGAGGAGTCCGTCCTCCGATACCAGATCGGCGACTCCGAGGCGATGGCAGGCCAACTGGCCTACTTGATCACGCTGATGGCGCTCCCGTCGGTCAGCCTCGGCGTGATCCCCTTCTCGGCTCCCCGGCAGAACTGGCCCCTGGAGAACTTCAACATCTTCGACGACACCCGGGTGCACGTCGAGCTGTTGTCGGCGGCCGTCAAGATCACGGCTCCCGGCGAGGTCGAGCACTACATCCGGGCCAGCAAGATGATGGCCGATGCGGCGGTGTACGGCAGCGCGGCGCGGGAGCTGATCACGGCTGCGATTGCCCATATCGGGTAGTCCCCGTAGAAAAACTTAGAAACTTGTTGAGGGGCCACCGAGGCCCTTCCTACGGTCACAACACACCGCTTCCTTCTGGGTCATCTCGGCCTCTTCTACCGGTCCATGACACGTAGTCGGCGGTCTCCCCTGATCGTTCGACAACGGACGAGGTCCCGATGTCAGTGACCGCAACACCCCGCCCTACTGGCCATCCCGGCTACTCCGAAACCCTGCCTCGTGAGCCGGAGAGCGCGGCCACGGCGCGCAGGCTCGTCCGAACCGCTCTGGCCGCCTGGGGTATGGAGCACCACATCGAAGACGCCACGGTGGTCATCACTGAGCTGGTATCGAACGCCGTGGATCACGGCCGGCTCGGCTCCATCCGCGTCCTCGTCACCCACCCCGCCCGCGACTGCGTCCACCTCGGCGTCGTCGACCGCTCGAAGAGCGTCCCGGTGCTACGGAGGGACGCGGATGACGAGGAGACCCGGGGGCGCGGGCTCGTCCTCGTCGAGGCGCTCAGCGACCGCTGGGGCACCGAACTGTACCGCTGGGGCAAACAGGTCTGGGCAGAGCTGAAGAGCGAGGTTCACACGTGAAGAACGGCAAGCCCTGGGTGGGCGATCAGGTCCGCGACGAAGAAGCGGGGCGCGACGGAGTCGTCACCGATGTGCAAGGCGGCACCGTCTATGTCCTGCGCGCCCTGCACGGGCCTGACCAGTGGAAGAACCGGAACGGCGACCAGTTGACGGTCGTCGTGTCTCTCCAGGACCAGACCGAGTTCTAGCAGGACGACAGACTCCTCGCCGGGTCGAGTCAACAGGCTCCCCCCAGCCCGGCGGGGCGAGGAGGAGCCCGGTCTCTCGCGCGACCGGGCTCCGTTCCTCATGGAGCCGCCATGCAAGGAGCAGGCCCGTGCGCAGCAGCACGTTCCCTTGGTTGGAGAGCCTCACGGACGAGCAGGCGTATGCGTTCCTGGACGAGCTGATCAAGGCGGCGCAGACGACCGGAACCCACACAGGCTTCCTCCACGCCTTGGACGAGGCCGTGGCCGCGTGGGCCGCCGCGACCGAGGCCGTGACCCAGGACTTCATCACATGACGATGATGACTCCGCTCTGAGCCATTCTTGCGTTCCACTGCCGTACGGACGAAGGGATCTGGCTCACCATCCCCGTCCACGCGGGAATCATCGACCACTCATTCCCGGACTCCTGCAAGTACTGCTGCGCGTAGAGCGTGGACGGGTTCGCAACGGTAATCATGCATCGGTCCGGGAAGATCTCGCTAAAACCGACATTCACGTATGCCGTCGCATCCGCAGTCTGCTGCGCCGCAGTGGCGATTGAAGCAACGCTCCCCTTATTCGGATTTCTCTCGTTCCAACTGTCGGCACATCCCTGCACGGCCTCGTCGGCCTCGTTGGCGAGATCGCCCTCACTGTCGTCCGAGGCGGCGGAGGCGGTTTCGTTACGTGCCTGAACTGCCCCGACAGTCACGCCCGCACTGAGGATGGCGACACACACCACGATCGCACCGACCCTCCTGCGGGTCGACAGACCCCTCCAGAACGCAGGGCCCCGCGTGGGCTGCGGAGATTCAGACGGAGGAAACGAAGGAGAGTTCTCAAATGGCATGACCGGATACTAGGAGAGCTCCCGCATGAAATCACCTTGGTTCACACATAGGGAGGAAGCCACAAGAATTCAGCAGCACCGAACGCCACAAACCATTACCCTGCCCCGTCAGGCTTCGTCTTCGAATAAGAAGTCATCGTCTGAGAATTCCTCGTCCACGTCGATTTCTCCCCTGGGGTGGACGACGGACTCAGGGTCCCAGTGGCGGTACTCCCAGCGCGCCTGAGTGGTGACCTGCTCGATGCTGTCCGTCGGCAGGTGAGCGCGAGCCGCCTCGATGGCCGCCCTCACGACTTCGGAGTACGTGTCCCGGAGACGGTTGTACCGGGTCACCTTCTCGTTGACCTCGATCTCCAGCTTGATCGTCAGGATCTTCTTCTTTGCGGCCATACGTCCCTCCTCGGTGTACGAGCGACCAGTCTGTTCGGCGGTACCGGCCGTCCGCTGGCGATCAGGCAAGTTGGGTCTTCCGAAGTCTCAAGTTGACCCCCTCCAAGGAACTTGTGGTGGGCGACTTTGACGACGTCCACGGCACGGAGCTCGGGATGAGCACCTATCAGCCCTTGCTGGGCCGGGGGTTCGAGGTCGCCCAGGAGAAGCAGCCGCAGACCTCCCCTCGCGGTGACCATCAGGGTCACGCTGGAGTCGTTCGGTTCCTCCGGTACGCCGGTGGCCGCCCCCCTCGTCCTCGTCCCCGCCACTCCCGGCCACAGGACCTGCCAGTCCAGGGCCCCGACGCGCCGGCGCTCCCCGGCCGCAGCCGGGACGACCGGCACTCCCGCTGCGGCTGCGGTCCTCCGCACGAACGCCGCCTGCTCCGGTGGCTGTTGCAGGCCGGTCGTCTGGACCGCTCCCACCGACCTGCCCCGAAGCACGCCGGGCAGCCCGCGTACATGGTCCGCGTGGAAGTGGGTCAGCACCAGCAGCGGCACCCGCCTCACGCCCAGCTCCCGCAGGCACCGGTCGACGGGTGCCGGTTCGGGCCCGGCGTCCACGACGACCCCCGCTCCGTCCCCGGCCGCGAGCACCAGCGCGTCGCCCTGCCCGACGTCGCACATGGCGAAGGCCCAGCCGGGCGGAGGCCATCCCGTCGCCATGCGGGTCAACGGCACGGGTCTGAACACCGCGAGTACCAGAAGCAGGGCGGCGGCCGAGCAGATCCAGGGGTGCCGGTGGGAGCGGCGGGCGCCCAGTGCCACCAGCAGGGTGACCCCGGCGAGCAGCCCGGCCCCTCCCCAGCCGCCGGGCCAGGCCACCTCAGCCCCGGGCAGCCCCGCACCCGTTCTGGCGATTCCCGCGATCCACTCCACCGGCCACCCCGCGATCCGGGCCAGCGCCTCCGCCGCCGGCATCGACACCGGCGCCACGGCGAGCACGGCGAACCCGAGGACCGTCGCGGGCGCCACCGCGAACTCGGCGAGCAGGTTGCACGGGATCGCCACCAGACTCACCCGGGAAGCCAGCACCACGATGACGGGCGCGCAGACGGCTTGCGCCGCCGCTGCGGCGGCCAGCACCTCGGCGAGCCGGGACGGCACCCCCTTTCGGCACAGAGCCGCTCCCCAGCGTGGCGCGAGCGTGAGCAGCGACCCGGTCGCGAGGACTGAGAGCAGGAAGCCGTAGCTCCGGGTCAGCCACGGGTCGTACAGCACCAGCAGCAGGACTGCCGCCGCCAGCGCGGGAATCAGGGTTCTGCGTCGGCCGGTCCCGATGGCCAGGAGTGTGATCAGGCCGCACACCGCCGCGCGCAGCACGCTCGGCTCCGGACGGCAGACGATCACGAAAGCGAGGGTGATCAGGCCGCCGACGAGCGCGGTCGTACGCAGAGTCAGCCCCAACCGGGGTGCGAGACCTCGACGTTCGGCACTCAGCGCGGCGCCCGGAGGGCCGATCAACAGGAAGAGCAAAATCGCGAGATTGGATCCCGAAACGGACAGCAGGTGAGTGAGATCGCTGGACCGGAAGGCGTCGTGCAGCTCGGTCGGGACGCGCGAGGTGTCGCCGACCACCAGCCCCGGCAGCAGCGCCCGGGCGTCCGGACCGAGACCCTCGGTGGCCCGGCGCAGCCCTTCCCGCAACTCCCCCGCCAGGCGTTGCGTGAACGTGGGCCCGGCGACGATCCGAGGCGCGGCACCCGCCGTCACCCGCAGAGTGGCGGCACTCCGCTCGCCCTCACGCATCGGGGGGACGAGCCGGCCGCTGATCCGCAGACCGGTGGAGGGCAGCAGGCCCTGCCACGCCCGCGACGCGGCCCCGGGCGACACCATCAGGACGACCGGCGTACGGAGCCGGTACGCCTCTCCGCCAAGGCCGGGGCCAAGGGCCGGACCCGAACCGGAGGCCGGACCCGGGCGCGGTGCGGCGCGCCCACCGGGGCGGGCAGCGGTACCCGCACGGGAGCCGGAGCGGGACCCCGGGGGTGCGAGCCGGGTGATCTCGGCGTCGATCAGCAGCAGTGCCGGCAGGCTCCGGCTGCCGCGCACCTGGGCCCGTGTGCGCACCGGGTCGGAGGTGACCGTCACCTCCGCCTCCACCTCGGCGTGCGCCCGCGCCAGCCCCGGTACCGGCCCCCGGCGCGCATCGGCCCCGTGCAGCCCTGCCGAAGCGGCCCCCGCCGCTGCGCACAGCAGGACGGCGCTCACCGCGATCCTCCCGGTGGGCCGGCCGCCCCTCTTGCCGCGCGCCGCGCGCAGGAGCGTCAGGGCGGCCACGAGAGAGACGACGACCCCCGCAGCCGTCCAGGCCCCCGGCATGACCAGGCAGAGCGCGGCCGACGCCCAGGCGGCGAGAGCCGGGAGTACCAGCCTGAGATCCGCCGGACCCTCCTGCCCCGGCCCCGTGCCGACGGCCGTACCCGTACCCGCACCCGCACCCGCACCCGCACCCGCAGCGGAACCGAGGGCGCTGCCGGTGCCAGCGCTTGGGCCTGTGCCTGCGCCTGCGCCTGCGCCCAACGGGCGGTCCGTACCGGCGCCCGCGTCGGCGGACGGGCCATTGTCCCGGGTCATGGCCGTACCAGGGGCTGGAGATCGGCGAAGCGCCGGTCGCCGATGCCCGTGACGTCCCGCAGCTCGTCCACGGAGCTGTATCCCCCGTGCTCGGCGCGGTGGTCGAGGATGTGCTGGGCCAGTACCGGCCCGACCCCCGGCAGCGTCTCCAACTGCTCGGCGGTGGCGGTGCTGAGGCTCAGCGGGCCGGCCGGGGTCGCGCCTTCGCCGCCAGGACCCGTTGCCCCGGCCGTACCCGGGGACTGCGGGGCCACGGGGACTCCGACCACCACCTGTTCACCGTCCACGAGAATCCGGGCGCGGTTGAGGCCGGTGGTGTCCGTCCCCTCGAGTACGCCCCCTGCGGCGTCCAGCGCGTCGGCGACTCTCGCTCCGGCCCTCAGGTGCTGCACTCCCGGCCGCCGCACCTTGCCGTTGACGTCGACCACGATCCGGTCGGCCGTCACGGTGTCGGGAGCGGTGACGGACTGCGGCCGTGGCGGCGAGGACGGTGGTGACGGCACCGACTCCGCGCCGACGTTCTCCGCACGGGGCACGGCGGACCCCTCGGCCGCCGCCCGCACCATTGCGGGCACGCGTACGCTCTCCGGTCCGGCCGACCAGAAGTGCGCCCCTGCCAGGGCCACGAGGCCGGCCACGGCCACGCCGAGGGCTGTCACCGTCCTCGGTTCGAGGCCGCACCGGACCTGGATCCAGAGGGGTAACCGCTCGCGAAGAGCGGACGCGCTCCGGCGCGGCTCTCCCCTTCGCCCCGGCCGAGGCTCGTCTCCCGCACGGATTCGGGCACCATCGGTCCGGGTCCCGGCACCCTCCTCCCCAGGGGCCTCCTTCGCACAGCCGGGCAAGGCGTCGGCGGGCGATGCGTCGGCGGGCGATGCGTCGCCGAGCAACGCGTCGGCCCTCCGGCGCGCGGCAGCCGCCGTCTCCTCGGCCGGCCGCCCCCTGGCACGGCGTCCCGGGCGCGCCCCGGAACCAGCACCGGCACCGGCACCGGCACCAGCGAGCGGAGCGCCGACGACATGAGCGTCCTCGACGGGCAGAAGAGATGCGGAGCCGGAAGGAACCGGACCGTCGAGGATGGGCGCGGAGGAGAACGGACGCACGGGAACTGGTCGAAGAGTCATGCCTTCGGACATTAGGCACTTCTGCGCAAACCTGCTGAGCAGCCCCAATTTCGGTGGACAACTACCCAGTTGTGGATAACTCCGTCACTCGTGGGAGGGACACCGGCCAACGGGCTGCCCGGTCACCACGCCGAAGTCACATGCCGAAGTCGCGCCCCGAAGCCAGCGCCCCGAAGCCAGAGCCTCGAAGCCGGCGCGCAGAAATCACCGCGCCGAAATCACCGCGCCGAGCAGTCCTGGCCCCGTGTGTGCGCCGATCACCGCGCCGACCTCGCTGACATGCAGGTTCACGAGCCCCGGCACCCGTTCCCGCAGGCGTTCCGCGAGCCGCTCGGCCCGGTCCGGGGCCGCGAGGTGGTGGACCGCGATGTCCACGGCCCCCGTACCGGCCCGGTCGGCGACGATCTCCTCCAGCCGGGCGATGGCCTTGGAGGCCGTCCGTACCTTCTCCAGCAGCTCGATGCGCCCGTTGTCGAGCTGGAGCAGTGGCTTCACGGCGAGCGCGGACCCGAACAGCGCCTGGGCCGCGCCGATCCGGCCGCCCCGGCGCAGGTAGTCGAGGGTGTCCACGTAGAAGTAGGCGGAGGTGACGCGTGCCCGCCGCTCCGCCGCCAGCACCGCTTCGTCCAGTCCGCCGCCCGCCTCCGTGGCCTCGGCCGCCGCCAGCGCGCAGAAGCCGAGGGCCATGGCGACCATCCCGGTGTCCACCACGCGCACCGGCACCGGGGCTTCCTTCGCCGCCAGGAGCGCGGCGTCGTACGTCCCCGAGAACTCGGCGGAGAGGTGCAGCGAGACGACTCCGGCCGCACCCGCTTCGGCCGCCGCCCGGTAGGTCTCGGCGAAGACCTCCGGGCTGGGACGCGAAGTGGTCACCGAACGACGCTTCTGGAGGGCCACCGCGAGCGAACGGGCCGAGATCTCCGTGCCCTCCTCCAACGCCTGGTCGCCGAGTACGACGGTCAGCGGCACCGCTGTGATGCCGTGCCGCTCCATCGTCCGGGGAGGCAAGTAGGCCGTTGAATCGGTAACGATCGCGACATGGCGGGACATGAGCCGGAGATTACCTTCCGGAGCGGTGGTGCGGCAGCCCGACCCCGGGCCACTGATCTTTACGGACGGTGCGGGAGGCATCTTGCCACCTACCGGGTCACCACCCATCACCCCGCATGCCCCGTCCACCCACTCCTAAGGCCGCCCGACGGGACCGATGCGCGGGGCCCGGCACACGGGACCGACGCACGGGACCGGTGCACGGAAACCGGCTCGGGCCGTTCCCCGCCGGGCTCTCAGTTCGTCGTCTCCGGCCGGGCCGATTTCTGCCACGGACGGCTGATCCACCCGGCGGGCCCGGACTCCGGCAGCTCCCGCGCCGCCCCCGGCCCGGCGGTACCGGTGCCGTGGGCCGAATCGGACCGGGGTGTCCCGGTCGGAGGAGACGAAGGGGACGAGTGGGACGGAGGAGGCGAGTAGGACGGAGGGGACGGCTGGGGCGACCGGGGTGCCGTCCCCGGCTCCTCGTCCGCCCAGTGCCGCAGCGCCCCGGCCTCCACGTCGATCTGCGCGTTGAGGGCGTCCAGGTCGTCGTCGGCGAACCGCCTGGCCCGGTCCCGGGCCGCCCAGCGCAGCGAGTCGGCGGATCGCGTGATGCGTTCCGTCCGCTCCCGCAGTCCGGGCATCAGCTTCGCCAGCGTCGCCCGGTCGGGCTCCCGCTCCAGTCGCCTCAGCTCGTCGTCCAGTTCGCGGCCGTGCGCGCTGAGCCGCTGGAAGAGCCCCAGGGACTCGGACAACGAGGCGTCCTCGGCGACCGAGGCCCCCAGGGTCTCCTGGGTGGCGCGCATCGCGGTACGCAGGGAGAGCCTCAGTTGGGCCAGCTCACCGGCTACTCCGGGCTGGCCATAGCTCTTCGCCCTCAGGGTGGTTTCCTCGACCGTCCGGCGGGCCTGGGTGAGAGTCCTGTCGACACCCCGCTTGGCGGCCTTGACGGCTTTCACCCCGGCGTACACGCCGAGGGCCACGAAGGCGACGAAGAGCAGCGTCAGGATCAAGAGCAGGGTCTCCATGAGCGCCCCTCGGCAGTCGACGGTCGATCGGACCGGGAAGTCGGATCGGAAGCTGGTCGCATACGGCCCCGGCGGCCACCGGTGACGGCCGCCCCTCCACCGTAAACGCAACGGGCAGGCCGAGGGTTCCGTCGGAACCCCCAACCTGCCCGTAGGGGAAAGCCCTGGCGATCGTGCCCGGTGGGCCGGGGCCCCGGGAGGCGCTCGCAACGGGCTGCCTACCCAGGACCCCGGCGCCTCACGCGCGGACGGTCACGCGGGGACGATGTTGACCAGCTTCGGAGCCCGCACGATCACCTTGCGGATCTCGGCCCCGCCCAGGGCGGCGACCACGGAGGCGTCGGCCAGGGCCAGCGCCTCCAGCTCCGCGTCCGTGATGGACGGGGAGATCTCCAGACGGGCCCTGACCTTGCCCTTGACCTGGACGACACAGGTGACGGTCTCGTCCACGACGTAACCCGGGTCGGCCACCGGGAAGTCCTGGTGCACGACCGACTCGGTGTGGCCCAGCCGGCGCCACAGTTCCTCGGCGACGTGCGGGGCCAGCGGCGCCACCAGCAGGACCAGGCTCTCGGCCACCGAGCGGGACAGCGGGCCGCCCGTCTTGGTCAGGTGGTTGTTCAGCTCGGTCACCTTGGCGATGGCCGTGTTGAACCGCATTCCGGCCATGTCCTGGGCGACGCCGTCGATGGCCTTGTGCAGCGCGCGCAGCGTGTCCTCGCCGGGCTCCGCGTCCACGACGGTGACCTGGCCGGTCTCCTCGTCGACGACATTGCGCCACAGCCGCTGCAGCAGGCGGTACTGGCCGACCACGGCGCGGGTGTCCCACGGGCGCGACACGTCCAGCGGGCCCATCGCCATCTCGTACAGGCGCAGGGTGTCCGCGCCGTACTCGACGCAGATCTCGTCCGGGGTGACGGCGTTCTTCAGGGACTTGCCCATCTTGCCCAGGACGCGGCTGACCTTCTCGCCCTGGAAGAAGAACTGTCCGTCCCGCTCCTCGACCTCGGCGGCCGGCACCGGGATGCCACGGGCGTCGCGGTAGACGAACGCCTGGATCATGCCCTGGTTGTACAGCTTGTGGAACGGCTCGGCGGACGAGACGTGGCCCAGGTCGTGGAGCACCTTGGACCAGAAACGCGCGTACAGCAGGTGCAGCACGGCGTGCTCGGCGCCGCCGACGTACAGGTCGACACCGCCGGTCGGCTGTCCTTCGCGCGGACCCATCCAGTACTGCTCGATCGCCGGGTCCACCAGCGCGGACTCGTTGTTCGGGTCCAGGTAGCGCAGCTCGTACCAGCAGGAACCGGCCCAGTTCGGCATGGTGTTGGTCTCGCGCCGGTACTTGCGCGGGCCGTTGCCGTCGCCCAGGTCCAGGGTGACGTTGACCCAGTCGGCGTTCCGCGACAGCGGCGGCTCCGGCTTGGTGTCCGCGTCGTCCGGGTCGAAGGTGCGCGGCGAGTAGTCCTCGACCTCCGGCAGTTCCAGCGGCAGCATCGACTCGGGCAGCGGGTGGGCGATGCCGTCCTCGTCGTAGACGATCGGGAAGGGCTCGCCCCAGTAGCGCTGACGGCTGAACAGCCAGTCGCGCAGCCGGAAGTTCACGGTGCCCTCACCGACGCCGTGCTCCTTCAGCCACTCGGTGATCTTCGCTTTGGCGTCCACGACACCCAGGCCGTCCAGCGAGATCTCGTCGTTCGAGGAGTTGACCAGCTTCGCCTCGTACGAGGAGAAGGCGTCGTCCCACGTGGTCGTGTCGGTGCCACGGTCGTCCGAGGGCTCCACGACGCAGCGCATCGGCAGCTCGAAGGCGCGGGCGAACGCGAAGTCGCGGGTGTCGTGCGCCGGGACCGCCATGATCGCGCCGGTGCCGTAGCCCATCAGGACGTAGTCGGCGATGAAGACGGGGACCTGGTCGCCGCTGACCGGGTTGGTCGCGTACGCGCCGGTGAAGACGCCGGTCTTGTCCTTGGCCTCGGCCTGGCGCTCGACGTCCGACTTGGCGGCGGCCTGCTTGCGGTACGCGGTGACGGCCTCGGCGGGCGTGGCGTGGCCGCCGGTCCAGACCGGGTGGGTGCCCTCGGGCCAGGCGGCCGGGATGATCCGCTCGACCAGCTCGTGCTCGGGCGCCAGCACCATGTAGGTGGCGCCGAACAGGGTGTCCTGGCGGGTGGTGAAGACGGTGATCGCACCGGCGCCGTCGACGGGGAAGTCGACGCGTGCGCCCTCGGAGCGGCCGATCCAGTTGCGCTGCTGCAGCTTGATGGCGTCCGGCCAGTCCAGGCCGTCCAGGTCGTTCAGCAGCCGGTCGGCGTAGGCGGTGATGCGCATGTTCCACTGGCGCAGCTTGGCCTTGAAGACCGGGAAGTTACCGCGCTCGGAGCGTCCGTCGGCGGTCACCTCCTCGTTGGCCAGCACGGTGCCCAGGCCCGGCGACCAGTTGACGGGTGCGTCGGAGGCGTACGCCAGGCGGTACTCGCTCAGCAGGTCGGCGCGCTCGACGGCGGACAGGTCCTGCCATGCGCGGCCGTCCGGCGTGGACCGCTCACCGCTCTCGAACTGGGCGACCAGCTCGGCGATCGGGCGGGCCTTGTCGGCGTCGGTGTCGTACCAGGAGTTGAAGATCTGCAGGAAGATCCACTGGGTCCACTTGTAGTAGTCCGCCTCGATCGTGGCGAACGAGCGGCGCTTGTCGTGGCCCAGGCCCAGCCGGCGCAGCTGGGCCCGCATGTTCTCCATGTTCGCTTCGGTGGAGATCCGCGGGTGGGTGCCGGTCTGCACGGCGTACTGCTCGGCGGGCAGGCCGAAGGCGTCGAAGCCCAGGGTGTGCAGGACGTTGTGGCCGGACATCCGCTGGTGGCGCGCGTACACGTCGGTGGCGATGTAACCCAGCGGGTGGCCGACGTGCAGACCCGCGCCCGAGGGGTACGGGAACATGTCCATGATGAACTTCTTGGGCTTGGCGACCAGCTCCGGGTCGCCCGCCAGGTCGCCGGTCGGGTTGGGCGCCTCGTAGGTGCCCTCGGCGTCCCAGAAGTCCTGCCAGCGTGCCTCGATGTCGGCGGCCATCGCCGCCGTGTAGCGGTGCGGCGCAGCCGTCTCGGCTGCGGAATTCGTCTCGCTCATGATCCTCAAAGCTCCATCGATCGTCATCTGCCGGCGCCCGCGTCGAAGGACGCGCGTCTACGGAAACGAAAAATCCCCTCGCACAGGAGGGGACGCCGCGCCGAGTCCGACCAGGCGTTCTCACCGGTCGGTAGTGATCAGCGCGGCTCGCTAAGCAGAAGGCGTACGGCACGCATGGCGTCAGGGTACCGCACAGGGCCGGAGCCCCACCGGGAGCGACCACCGGCTGGACGGGCGCGGGAACGCCGGACGGGAAACGGAAGGGTACGGAGACGGCCGAAGGAGCCGGAGAGAAGAGGGAGGCGGCCAGGAACCGGAAGGAGTGGGAGGCGACCGGGAAGGCCCGACGGGCGGCGGACCACGAGTGCGGTCGCGACGAGAGAGGGAGGCGACAGCCCTTAGGCGGGCCCACACGGCACAGGAAGTCGGCAAAGGCGGCAAAGGCAACCGGAAACCAAGAAGGCGGACCATCCGATTCGGATGGTCCGCCTTCGTCACTGTGGAGCTAAGGAGAATTGAACTCCTGACCTCCTGCATGCCATGCAGGCGCTC